>DATCXD010000289.1:0-8659 GCA_036566005.1 Micromonosporaceae bacterium
GGGGTTGTCGGGGGCGTGGTCGGCGGCGTGGTCGGCGGCGTCGCGCCGGCGAATTGGGTGGTGAACTTCGTAAAGTCCCACGCGGCCTGGGTCACGCTGCTGCACGTACCCGAGGTCGTGCCGTTGTTGTCCGGCGGGCTGCACTGCCGGTCGCGGTTGACCGCCCAGAACGTGTAGCGCGACAGCCCGTGGCTCGTCGCGTAGCTCAACACGTTCTGGAAATCGGTCTGGGTGAACATCTCGCCGGTGTCCGAGCGGCCGTTCATCTGGGACACGCCCTCGTGGTTGTACGCGGTCGCGCTCGACCAGCCGTACGTGTTGACCAGCAACGTATGGAAGGCCTCGAGCGCCGAGATCTGCGATGCCGATCCGTTGAAGCCGCCGTCGAACGGCATGATGGCGAAGTTCGCCGGCGTGAAGCCGAGATTCTTCGACGTCGTGAGCACGTTCTGACCGAAGAATCCGGTGCCGCTGGTGGTGCCGGGGACGGTGATCGAGACGTACAGGCCCGGATTGTTGCGCTGCAGGATCTGTGCGGCGCCGAGCTCGTTGTTCACCGCCGTGGTGTTCTCGTATTCCGGCTCCTCCAGATCGAAGTCCATCGCCTTGAGCGAATACTTCGAGATCACCGCCTGGTATGCGGCGGCCGTAGCGGCCGGTGTGCCACACGTCTGGCCGAGTTTCGTGCCGCCGAACCCGCCGATCGACGCAGAGACATCGCCACCGGCGGCGCGTACCGAGTTGATGGTGGCGGCGACGGCGGTGTCCGACGAGACGGGCGCGGTGCCGTCCCACGTCGCACTGCATCCGCCGACGTTGGGCGCCAGAATGAACGCCAGCTCGAAAGCCTTCTGTCCGCTTGCGGCCATCACCTGACCGAGGTCGGGCGGGTTGTTGTCCAGCGGCATCACGTACGGCGCGGAGCCGTACCAGTTGCTCGTGAGCGTCGCGCCGCTGGCGGGGGTGCCCAGCAGCGTGGCCGCGACGGCGGCGGTGCCGACGGTGATCGCGGCGGCACTCGCGAGCGCGATGGTTCGATGTCGCATGCATGTCCTCCTTGTGTACGGCGATCGGATGGGATCGCAGGACTGTGGAACACGGATCGACACCGGCGCGCGAGACGAAGCACGCCACGGCTGCGCAACGCATCGGCGTAGACACGCGCCTCGCGGCTGCGCTACGCATCGGCGTAGACACGCGCCTCGCGGCTGCGCAACGCATCGGCGTACCCCCGACGCCTGTACGCGCCCGGTGACTAACCATCAAGAAAGTTTCTTGTCAGTTAGATAGATAGACGTATATCAGCATCCGTACGTTCGGGCAATGGTTCCCGTACGCGGAACCGTGTCGGTCCGCCGATCGGGGCGGAGTCAGCGCGGGCCCGGCGAGACCGGGGCGGCGTCGCGGATTCAAGGGTGACCCGTCATCGATCGGCGGCGAACGATCCGGCAGTCTTGTGCCATGGGCGAAGTGGGCAGCACGTGGTTCACCGATGACATCGAGCGCGTCATCGTGACGGAGGAGCAGATCCGGGAGAAGACTGACGAGTTGGCGCGCAAGATCGCCGCCGATTACGCACACGTTCCCACCGTGCTCCTGGTGTGCATCCTCAAGGGAGCCGTCATGTTCATGGCCGACTTCTCCCGCGCGCTCGGCCAGGAGGGACAGGCGGTTGAGCTCGAGTTCATGGCGATCTCGTCGTACGGGCAGCACGCCACGTCCTCGGGTGTGGTTCGCATCCTGAAGGACCTCGATCGCGACATCGCCGGCCGGCACGTGATCGTGGTCGAAGACATCGTCGACTCCGGGCTCACGCTGTCGTGGCTGCTGAAATACGTCGCGAGCCGGTCGGCGGCGTCGGTGGAAGTCGTGGCGCTGCTCCGCAAGCCCGACGCGATCAAGGTCCAGGTGCCGGTGAAGTACGTGGGTTTCGACATCCCGAACGAGTTCGTGGTCGGCTACGGCCTGGACTTCGCCGAGCGCTATCGCGAGTTGCCCTATGTCGGCATCCTCAAGCCCGGGGTGTACGCCCGGGTATGATCACGCGTGTGATCACGCGAGCGACGCCGGACGAGGCGCGTTCGCGGTCGGCGTAGACCGTGGCAGGTAGTGGCCAAACACGCCGCCGGTGCGGTTGGGCCGACATGGTCGTACGGCCGGCGTAAAGTACGCAAACAGCGCTTGACCAGGCACGGATCCCCGCGAAGCGAACGTTTGAACCACCCATTTCGTACCATGGGTGGGTAATGCCTTGGGGACGGTACGCAGCGTCACGGTGTACCTTCGAATAGCCGAGGCTTCCCTCGTGTAGCGGCAAACCGCCGGCCATCGCCGGCAAGTGTCGTGACACGTGGGGCTCTTGTCGTTGAGACCGGCAACAGGACTCGTTGATCTGGAGGACTGGGCGCTCCAGCGCTCAATAACACGCATGGACCGTAGTCGTTTCTATCGCCGGCCGCTGTTCCTCTGGGTCGCGGTCGCCATCGGCATCGTCGTGCTCGTCAGTTGGGCGCTGTCCGGCTCGCCGAGCTACACGCAGGCCACGACGTCCGACGTCTTGTCGGTCATCCATACGAACCCGGGCAACATCGAGAAGGCGACGATCGAGGACAAGGAACAAACAGTCGACCTGGACCTGGCCAACAAGGTCAAGCTCGCCGACGGCACCCAGTCCGACAAGATCCAGGCACAGTTCCCGGCGACCTCGATCGACAGCGTGTACGGCCTGATCACGACGGCTGACCAGAACGACCAGTTGCACGCGAACGCGACCGTCGACACCAAGGTCAGCAAGAGCAGCCTGCTGCTGAGCGTGCTGGTCAACTTCCTGCCGATCGCCGCGATCGTGATTCTCCTGCTGTTCTTCATGTCGCAGGCGCAGGGCGGCGGCTCACGCGTGCTGAACTTCGGCAAGTCCAAGGCGAAGTTGATCTCCAAGGACACGCCGAAGACCACGTTCGCCGATGTCGCGGGCGCGGCCGAGGCGGTCGAGGAACTCCACGAGATCAAGGACTTCCTGCAGAATCCGGCCAAGTACCAGGCGCTCGGCGCCAAGATCCCGAAGGGCGTGCTGCTGTTCGGCCCGCCCGGCACCGGAAAGACGCTGCTCGCCCGCGCGGTCGCCGGCGAGGCCGGCGTGCCGTTCTACACGATCTCCGGTTCGGACTTCGTCGAGATGTTCGTCGGTGTCGGTGCCTCCCGTGTGCGTGACCTGTTCCAGCAGGCCAAGGAGAACGCGCCGGCCATCGTGTTCGTGGATGAGATCGACGCGGTCGGTCGGCACCGCGGCGCGGGCCTCGGTGGCGGCCATGACGAACGCGAGCAGACGCTGAACCAGCTGCTGGTGGAGATGGACGGCTTCGACACGAAGGGCGGCGTCATCCTGATCGCCGCGACCAACCGGCCGGACATCCTGGACCCGGCGCTGTTGCGCCCGGGCCGCTTCGACCGCCAGATCGCCGTCGACACCCCGGACATGGAAGGCCGCAAGGCCATCATGCGGGTGCACGCGAAGGGCAAGCCGTTCCAGCCCGATGTCGACCTCGACGCCGTCGCCCGCCGGACGCCCGGTTTCACCGGCGCCGATCTGGCCAACGTGATCAACGAGGCAGCTCTGCTGACCGCACGCAGCGAGAAGCGGGCGATCACGAACGAGTTCCTCGAGGAATCGATCGACCGTGTCGTCGCCGGTCCGGCCCGCCGGACCCGCGTGATGAGTGATCGCGAGAAGAAGATCACCGCGTACCACGAGGGTGGTCACGCGCTCGTCGCGTGGGCGCTGCCGCATTCCGCGCCGGTGCACAAGGTGACGATCCTGTCGCGTGCCCGATCGCTCGGTCACACCCTCGTGCTGCCGACCGAAGACAAGTACACGCAGACGCGCGCCGAACTCATCGACACGTTGGCGTACGCACTCGGTGGTCGCGCGGCGGAGGAGCTCGTCTATCACGAGCCGACCACCGGCGCGGGCAACGACATCGAGAAGGCGACCGCGATCGCCCGTGCGATGATCACCGAGTACGGCATGAGCGCCAAGCTCGGCGCCGTGAAGTACGGCCAGAACGACGGCGAGCCGTTCCTCGGCCGGACGATGGGCCACCAACGTGACTACTCGGAGTCCGTCTCGGCCGAGATCGATTCGGAGGTCCGCGGCCTGATCGAGTTGGCGCACGACGAGGCCTGGGAGATCCTGGTCGAATACCGCGACGTGCTCGACAACCTCGTTCTCGAGCTGATCGAGAAGGAGACGGTCACCCAGACCGACATGGCCCGGATCTGCGCCCGGGTGATCAAGCGTCCGCCGATCGCGCCGTTCCACACGTTCGGCAAGCGCAAGGCCTCCGACCAGCCGCCGGTCATGACGCCGAGCGAGATCGAGGCGCTGAAGAACCAGGCCGAGGCCGACGGCGCCCAGGCGGTGCTCGGTTCCACGAACTACGAAGATGGTGGACGCCAGCGTGAGCGTTAACGGTGAAGCGGCCGATCGGAGCCCCGACGGGGTTGCCCGGTCGGCCGTATCACCGTTCACACCGGCCGAGGATGTCGCCATGAGCCGCGACTACGTAGTTCGGCCCGACGCCGCCAGCAGCGGCGTCGACTCCCGGCCTGACGCCGAAGCGACCGAGGTCGCAGAGGCGGAGGCCTACTGGGCCGATGGCCACGCGAGCCGGGCCGACCTCGACGCGGAACCGCGCCTGCATGAACCGAATCACCATCACGGCAACGACCTGGATCAGCTCGCGGCGCGCCTGGTCAACGCCGGACTCACCGGCCGACCCGTCGCCGATGCGGTCGATCTCGGCCGCATCGAGCGGGCCGTACGCGAGATCCTGATCGCGCTCGGCGAGGACCCCGACCGCGACGGTCTGCGGCGCACGCCGGCCCGGGTGGCCCGAGCGTACGCGGAACTCTTCGCCGGCCTGCGCGTCGACCCGGCCGAGGTGCTGACCACGACGTTCGAGTCGTGCCACGAGGAACTCGTGCTCGTCCGCGACATCGAGGTCTTCTCCCTCTGCGAGCACCACCTGCTGCCGTTCCACGGCGTCGCACATATCGGCTACATCCCCGGTGCGAACGGCCGCATCACGGGTCTGTCGAAGCTGGCCCGACTCGTCGAGGTCTACAGCCGCCGTCCGCAGGTGCAGGAGCGGCTCACGTCGCAGGTCGCCGATCTGTTGTTGAAGTCGTTGGACGCTCGCGGCGTGATCGTCGTGCTTGACTGCGAACACTTGTGCATGGCGATGCGCGGCATCCAGAAGGCCGGCGCCCGGACCGTCACGTCGGCGGTGCGTGGCCTGCTCCAGGTCGATCCGAAGTCGCGCTCCGAGGCGATGAGCCTCATTATGCGAAGCTGACCATCCAGCGTGTGCGTTTCACGCCGCTCGAGCCGTCCGTACCGTCGCTGGCAGCGCGCGTGGCGCGGTGAGTGACGGGATGTCGGCCTGGCCGGCGATCGCGCTCAGGTCGGGCAGCACGAGCGACCGGTCGATCCCGGTCGTGCCGGGCAGGAGACCGAGTATCGGGGCGAGCGGGTCGCCGGGCGGAAAGCCGCCGTCGACGACGCGACCGACATCGCGTCCGAGCCCGATGAACGCGGTGACAGCATGGGCGAATTCGGCCAGCGTCCCGGGCACGGTCAGCGGAATCAACAAACCTTCGCTCAGCCCGTCGCCGACGATGTCGATCGCGCAGTCGATCAGCGTCCCGAACGTGTTCGCCGCCGTCTCCATGATCGAGTGCAGTAGATCGCCGACGGTCCGGTAGGCCGTGGCCAGCGTCGCGAGGTCGCCGGCCGCGGCGGCGAGCGCGGCCGCGAGGTTGCCGAGGTTGCACTGGCAGGCATCGGAGGCGTGGCCGGTCCACACCGTCGGGACGGCGTGGTGTGCGCCGTCGATCGACATCGACTCGTCGCTGACAAACCCGGCGATGTTGGCCAGCACGCCGGCCGACCGCAGCACGCCGGGCCAGTCGCCGACGAACGGCGTCACCAGCACCTGAACCGGGTCGTAGGCGCGGTCGAGGAGACCGCATGCGGCCGCGATCCGGGTCGCGGTCCAGATCGCGTCGCGGACGAGGCCGGCGGCCCCGATGTCCTGCGTCCATGGCGGTCTCATCGGCAGATACCCCGAAGCGTCGGCCACTCGATCCAGCCGGCGCGTCGGCGTCGAGCGGTCGGCGAATGCGTTCGCGCTTGCGGCGCCGGTCGCGGTGTAGGCCGGCGGCGGTTCGGCCAGCCCGGTGGGAAAGTCGGGCAGGGCCGCGTCCTGCGCTCCGATGTGGCGCAGCGCGGCCCGATGATCCGCCACCGCGTACGCGTCGGCGGCCGAACGCACCCGCGTGGCGTCGGTCGACACGTATGTCGCGGCGTCGGCGAGAAATCGGGCCACCGCCCGCAGATTCGCCTGATGCCGGACGTACATCGGATGGTAGAGCGGCGCGACGTCCTCGATCACCGCCCCGGCCGCGAGGTAATGCAACGCGGCGTGGAAGTCGCTGTCGCGCCGGTCGAGAAATTGCGGCAGTCCTCGCAGGGCGGGTATGTCGACCTGGAACGTCACGGTTGCCTCCGTCGCATCGATCCGCCCGAGCACCGGGTCGGCTCATCCATGGAACGAGCCCGCGGGCATGAGTCGCAACGATGGCGGCGATGCTGTGGAAAAGGTCCGGCAAATGCCCCCGGCGTCGTCCACAATGCCACCGGCGAACGTCAGATGACGGCGTGATATGACTGCGCCGCCCGAATGCCCGCGACCGTGAGGGTCTGGGCCTCTTCGAGTTTCTGCTTCGCCTGCTCGACGTGGCTGATCGCATCGGCGACCCGTGGGTGGACGCTGCCCGCGGTCGCGATGCGAAGGCGGTTGAGTGTCTCTTCGAGCCGCTCGACGACGGCCCGCATGCCGACGACGGCATGCTCGGCGTCGTCGACCGACGCGGCGATATGGAGCTTGACCTCTTCAACGCCGGGCATGCGGCCTCCTCGGACGGATGGTGGTGGGTCGACGCCGGCGGCGTCGTCGCGCGAGCATCAGACGATCGACAGGATCAAACCGACAATCAGCGGTACGGCACAGAGCATGGCTCCGACCATGCCGCCCGACGGTCGGTAAGCCGTGTCGCCCAGGTGCCGACCGGCGACCGTCGTCTCCGTTGCGGCCGCCAAACCGAACAGGATCCGGAGCGTGATCCAGCCGAGCATCCACGCGCCGGCCGGAACGATCAGAGAGAACACTGCGACGACGACGCTCGCCTGCAGCGAGTCGCCCACGATCGAGTTGATCTCGATTACCGCGACGAGTGCGAGCAGCGCGAACCACCCGTACACGATGGCGTTGCGTACGCCCGGCGGACGGCCCGCGAGTAGGCCGCGCTGTGCCGGAGTGCTGGTCGCCGACGACAGTGTCGCGTCGGCCGCGTCCAGTGTCGTGCGTACCCGCTGCAACGCCACCGTGATGTCGGCCGTCGCGTCCGCGATCGATTGGCGGGCGCGCGGCAGCGCGTCACGCGCGGCACCAGCGGACAGCACGTCGTAAGCCGCACCGCCGGGCAGCTCGGTCGGGGCGGCGGCTTCGCTGGTCGACGCCCCGATCGGCGCCATCACCACGCCACGTTCGGCGTCGATTGGTTCGAGCGGCGGCACGGCACGTCCGACGCTCGTGGCGACCTCGACGAGGCGCGTTCGCTGCAGCGAGATGCGCTGGCGGACCGCCGTCAGTTCGGCCGTCGCGGCGCCGGCCGTGGCCTGTTGGGCCGCGACCGTCGCGGCGCACTCGCAGCGCACCTCGTCGAGGCGTACGGCCGCGGCCAGATACTCGTCCCACCGGTTCATCGGCCGACCCCGGCGCCGTCTGGATCGGGGAGCGAAGCGTCCGCGTGTCGTCCAACGCTGCCGGTGTCGGCCGCCGTACGTGGAGGACTCACACCGAGGTCGATCGCGTCTTCGCCTCGATCGGCCGGCGGGCGGGCGAACGGGACGATGACCTCCGTACGGGCGGTGTGCCGGTCGTGGAACAACGCCCGATTCGGTCGGGGCTGCCAATCGAGGTCGAGCTCACCGAGGAAGATCGCGGCGTCGGTGGCCGGCACGTTCAGCAGCACGACCCCGGCGACGTCCTCGCGCCCGGCCGAACCCCCGGTGTCCTCGCCGAACCGTCGCAGCCCGCGCCACCAACCGAACACGTGCACGTTGCGGCCGGGGCCGTCGCGGAGCAGCGCGCGCAGGTCGGCCGCGCCGTCGAGCCCGAATCCGAACACGTACGTGTCCTCGGTCGCTGGATCCTCGACGATGCCGCGCAGTGCCTTCGCGTCCACTACTTCGCAGGGATGCCCGGCGCCGGCGAGTGCCGTGGCCAGATCGGCGCCGACGGCGTCGGACGCGGCGACGAGCGGTGCGAGCACGAACCGCACCGACCCGGGCTCGACCTGTGCCGCCAGCGATCGTACGGCCGCGTCCAGCAGCCCGGCTCCCATCTCGCTCGGACCGATCACGGCGAGATGCCGGCCGGGCGTGGTGTCGAGCGTGAACGCGGCCAGCGACCGCGGAACGTCGATGATCCGACCGAGGTACGCGATCGGACGTCGTGACGAGGGCAGCGAAGCCGGCAGGTGCTGCGGCGCGTACCCCTCGAACACGTACGGCGGCCGGGCGCCGGCCGACCGCGCG
>DATCXD010000292.1:0-3596 GCA_036566005.1 Micromonosporaceae bacterium
CGGCGAGCACGCGGGCGGCGGCGAGCGACGCGAGCGCACCCGCGGGCGGGTAGGTGGGCTCGTCCCGGATCGGCAGACCGATCACCGACCCGTAGAGCAGGGCGCCCGCCCCGACGGCCGCATCGACTCCGGCGGCCCGGAATTCCGCCGACGACACGACATCGGCCGGCCGATCGACCGACGGCTCGGTCAGGCGTACGCCGTCGCGGTACACGGCCCAGTAGACCTCACGCCGCCGGGCGTCGGTGGCGACGAGCACCGTACCGGGACCGGCCGCCGCACCGATCGCGTCGAGGGTGCCGACGCCGTACGCCGGGATAGCGAGCGTGTCGGCGAGCGCGGCCGCGGTGACCAGGCCGACCCGCAAGCCGGTGAACGGTCCCGGTCCGACGCCAGCGATCACCGCCCCCAGGTCGGCGGCGACCTTGCCGACCTCGCTCAGGACACTCGCGATCTCCGGCGCCAGCAACTCCCCGTGGGCCCGCCCGTCGACATGGACACGTTCGGCGAGCACGGTGACGTCCGGGTCAATCGACACGACCGCCGCGGTGATCGCCGGCGTAGCCGAATCGAGCACGACAACTAGCACGGTATGTACCCTATCTCCGCCGCGTCGATGCGCCCGATTCAGTGGCGGGCGGCCAGAGGTTCGAGATCCAGCGCGCCGAGCCGTTCGATCCAGTCCGGGCCGTACGGCTCCAGCGTCACCACGCGCGTCTCGTCGTCCCGCCGGTCGATCCGCAGGGTGAGATGCGTGTCGGCCAGCTGCTCGACCATGCCTTCGCCCCACTCGACCAACGTGACGGCGTCGTCCATCGATGCGTCCAGGTCCAGGTCGTCGACCTCGGCCCGCGGGTCGGTCACCGCACCGAACCGGTAGGCATCCACGTGAACGAGCGGCAGTCCGCCGGGGTGCCCCGGGCGGTGGACGCGAGCGATGACAAATGTCGGCGACGTCACCACGCCGGTAACGCCGAGCCCGGCGCCGATCCCCTGCGCCAGCGCCGTTTTGCCGGCCCCGAGCGGGCCGCTCAGCACGATCAGATCGCCGGCGCGCAGCGTCGGCGCGAGCAATGCCCCGAACGCGCGCGTGTCGTCCACGGTCGGCAGTTCGACCGAGCGTAATGCCGTACCCATCAATCCATGACCTCGTCGAGGAAGGCGAAGATCGCGTCGTTGACGAGATCGGGGTATTCCATCAGCGCGACGTGCCCGGCCTCCGGCACCACGACGAGTCGAGCCTTCGGCAGGACCGCCACGATCTCCTCCGAGTGCGACAGCGGCGTGAGCTGGTCCTTGTCGCCGCAGACGGCGAGCACCCGGGTGTTGGCCAACGCCTCCAATGCCGGGTAACCCGCGTGCGCGGTCAACGCCCGGACATAGCGAGCGACGACATCGGTGCTGGTCCGGCCGTTCATCCGCTCGACGTAGGACACCAGGGCCGGGTTCGCGCGCTTGCTGCCGAACCCGTAGCGCCGGGTCAACAACCAGGCGAGGTCGCTCGATGCCCGGCGGGCCGCGTCGATCACGCCGGCACCGGTACGTCCGGTCGAGCTGATCAGCGGGATCAGTTGACGGCTGAAGCGCGCGAGCACCGCCGGCATGCCGAAGTTGACTTCGTCGAGATGGCCGGCCGAGGTGGAGATGAAGACGATGCCGGTAATGCGTGATCCGAACAGTTCCGGATGCTCCCCGGCCAACGCCATGATCGTCATACCGCCCATGGAGTGTCCGATCAGGACGATCGGCCCGGTCGGGACGGTCTCGTCGAGCACGCGCTTCAACGTGCGGGCGAGCATGTCCAGCGAGTATTCCCCTGCGTGGACCTTCGACGAGCGCCCATGTCCCGGCTGGTCGTAGAAGACCAGGCGGCATCGCCCGGCCCGGGTCAACTCGCGCCGCTGGAAGTGGAACGTGCCCATGTCCAGGCAGAAACCGTGTACGAAGACGAGGGTCGGGCCGGCCGTGTCGGGGGCATCCGGGCCGGCCTCCGGCTTCGGCTCGACGATCTCGCAGTAGATGTCGACCCCGTCGTCGGTGCGTACGGTCATGGACTCGTCGAAAGGCAACCGGCCGAACGGTTCACTGGCGAGATCGGTGTCCGACATCCTGGCCCGTCGAATGATCAGCCGTTGGGCGGCGACGCCGGCGGTCACACCCGCCACCGCGACACCGACCACGGCGCCGATGACACCGGCGCGCCGCCGGCGTGGTGTCTTGCTGCCCACGTCCGACGCCGGCAAACCTGGCTGGCTCACAGTGCCGCCTCGTCGTAGCCGCGCCCGTCGTAGCCGCGCCCATCGTAGATGCGCTGGATGCGCGTGCTGCCGACCCGGGTGACGATCTCGTAGTTGATCGTGCCGGCCGCCGCCGCCCAGTCGTCGGCCGTCGGCTCGCCGTTGTCGCCCGGGCCGAACAGCGTCGCGACGTCGCCCGCCCGGACGACGTCGTCGCCGCAGTCGAGGACGATCTGATCCATGCACACGCGGCCGGCGATGGTCCGGACCTGACCGGCCAGGTGCACCGGGCCGACGCCGGATGCATGCCACGGCACGCCGTCGGCGTACCCGATCGGGATCAACGCCAGCGTCGTCTCCCGGTCGGTGGTGTACGTGTGCCCGTAGGACACACCCTCACCGGCCGGTACGCGCTTGGCCAGCGCCACGGTTGCCCGGAGGGTCATCGCCGGCCGCAGCCCGAATTCGGCCGCGCGCTCCGGGATCGGCGCGAGGCCGTAGATCGCGAGACCGGGCCGGACAAGGTCGAAATGGGTGTCCGGCCGGGTGAGCATCGCGGCCGAATTCGCCAGGTGCCGCACCTGCGGAGCGAGACCGGCGCGCGTCACCGTGTCGAGGCCGTCGTGAAATCGGGCCAACTGCCGGTCGACCGACGGATGTCCAGGCTCGTCGGCCGCCGCCAGGTGGCTCCATGCTCCGACGACGTCGATATCGCCGTCGGCCTGCGCCTTCGCCGACGCGTCGACGAGCGCCGACCACGTGGCCGGCGGTGCACCGTTGCGGCTCAACCCAGAATCGATCTTCAGGTGTACGCGGGCGGTCCGGTCCCAGCGCCGTGCGGCCACCACCACCGCGCCGAGTTGATCGAGGCTCGCCAACGACAGGTCGACATGTGCGCGCACCGCGTCCGCGACCGGCTCGCCCGGTGCCCACAGCCAGGCCAGCACCGGTACGTCGATGCCGGCGTCACGCAGCGTCAACGCCTCTCGAATGGTGCAGGCGCCGAGCCACCGTGCCCCGCCGGCCAACGCCGCGCGGGCGGCCGGCACCATCCCGTGGCCGTAACCGTCCGCCTTGACGACGGCCATCACCTGCGCCGTTGTACGGGCGCGCAGCGAGGCGACGTTCCTCCGGATCGCGCCGAGGTCGACGCGAATCTCCGCCTGCCACATGTGCCTCAGCCTACCGGCTAGTCACGTCGGGACCGGCTAGTCCGAGGCCTGCTGGTCCGCGTGACCATGCTGGGTACTGTGCGTGACCATGCTCGGAACTGCGCGTGATGATGCTGGGGACTGCCTGTGACCATGCCGGGGACACAGTCAACCGGGCCAGGCGTCAGCCGAGACCGAGGAGATCCGC
>DATCXD010000317.1:0-2762 GCA_036566005.1 Micromonosporaceae bacterium
GGCGCGGGTGATGGCTTGGCGGATCCACCAGGTGGCGTAGGTGGAGAATTTGTAGCCCTTGGTGTAGTCGAATTTTTCGACGGCGCGGATGAGGCCGAGGTTGCCTTCTTGGATGAGGTCGAGGAAGGCCATGCCGCGGCCGGTGTAGCGCTTGGCGAGGGAGACGACCAGACGCAGGTTCGCCTCCAGCAGGTGATTCTTCGCGGCGCGCCCCTCGCTCACGATGATCGCGAGATCGTCGGCCGCGTCGGCGTACTCCGCCGGGATCGGCTCGCGACCCAGCAGATCCTCGGCGTAGAGGCCGGCTTCGATCCGGCGCGCCAGCGTGACTTCCTGCTCCGCGGTGAGCAACTTGGTGCGACCGATCGCGTTCAGGTAACTGCGCACGATGTCGGTCGTGGCCCCGGGCTCCTCGGCGTCGAGGTCGGGCTCGATGCGCTCGATCTGGTCGCTGCTGATCGCAACGGCCGTAGCCGCCGCCGGGGTTGATTGGGTAGCCGGACATGGCCGTGTAACCGAAGACGCCCCCGCAACCGATGATGGCTTCGCAACCGATGGGTGAACCACCGTCAACCGCCTTCCCGCACTGCACTTGGTCCCGCCGCCGGTGCGGCGATCTCTCACGGGTATGAGAGTGAACCTCGGCGCGTGAAGTGGCCGTGAGGCGACGAAGAACTAGAGATCAACAATCACGGTACGGGGACCTACGTTGACGCTGGCCACGAGCATGTGCGTCCGGAAGCGGCCGGTGGCGACCGTGGCACCGCGACTGACCAGGGATCTCACCATCTCGTCGACGATCGGTTCGGCGAGGCTGGCGGGCGCCGCGGCGCTCCAGCCCGGCCGCCGACCCTTGCGCGTATCGGCGTAGAGAGTGAACTGGCTCACAATCAGCAGCGGCGCACCGGTCTCGGCGGCCGACTGCTCACCGTCCAGGATCCGCAACTCGTGGACCTTGCGGGCCATGAGTTCGGACGTCTGCGGCGTGTCGGTGTGCGTGACGCCGACGAACACGAGCAGCCCCTCGGAAATCTCGCCGACGACCTCGCCGTCGACGGTGACGCTCGCGCTGCTCACCGTCTGGACGACGGCCCTCACGACGCGTCCGGCGCGCTCGGGTCGATGACGGCCGGGCCGCCCTGGTCCGGTCCGGATGCGCCTGAGCCGCCCGGGCCGCCCGGATCGCCGGCGGGCTCGATGAATTCGCGCTCGATCAGGCCCGGCACGATCACGGCGGCCATCGCCGCGAACGTGTCGACCGGGGCACCGTACGCCGCGGCGAGTACGGCTACCTGGTCCCGTAACGCGACCGAGCCGTCGCATCCGGCGACGAGGGCGAGAAGCACGGGGTCGATCTCCTCGGACCACCGCAACCCCTCGGTCTGTACGAGCGCCTGCCGGGTCACGTCCCACCCGTTCACGCCGATCTCGGCCTCCTGATGCAGCGTCACGCCGGGGGCGACGAGATAGCGCTCGGCGAGAAGCGACTCCGGTCCGGGCCGCATCCGCAGCCAGTTCTGCCGCTCGAACCAGCGGTTCACCTCGTCGCCGAACGGGTGGCTGACCTGTTGCCGCAGCGACTCGACCCGTACGACCGGATCGAAATGCTCCTCGCGGCGCGCGGTCACCAGCCCGAAACCCACTCCCTCGACCTTGTGCGCGTCGAACCAGTCGAGCCATGCCGCGGCGCGTTGCGGATCGTGCTCCTCGGCCGCGTCGGTGAGCCACAGGTCGACGTAGGCCACCGGGTCGGCGAGTTCGCGTTCGATGACCCAGACATCCAGCCCACTGCCGGCGAACCAGCCGGCGACCCGTTCGGCCCAGTCCTCGCCCGTGACATGCAGCCAGTTCGCCAGGAACTGCATCGTGCCGCCCTCGGTCAGCAGGCCGCTGGCCGCGCGCGCCAGTTCGGCGCACACGGCGTCGCCGGACCGGCCGGAGTCGCGGTAGGTGTGCGTCGCGACGCCCGGTCCGGCCACGAACGGCGGGTTGCTGACGACCAGATCAAAGCGTTCGCCGCGAACCGGTTCGGTCAGGTCGCCCGGGCGGAGATCCCAGTCCAGATCGGCGAGGGCGGCCGTCGTCGCGGCGAAGCGGAGCGCGCGCGACGACAGATCGGTCGCGGTGATCCGTTGCGCATGCGTGGACAGGTGCAGAGCTTGCACGCCGCAGCCCGTACCGAGATCGAGCGCACTGCCGACCGGTGTGCGGATCACCGCATCGGCGAGCGTGGTCGATGCGTTGCCAACGCCGAGCACATGGTCCGGCCGCAGCGGCCCCGGTCGTGCCCCCGACGGCAGGTCGGACACCACCCACCAGGCGTCGCCGTACGGCTCGAGATCCAGGCCGGCGCGTAGACCGCCGGACACCCGCTCTACCAGTCCGGCCGCCACGGCGTCGTCGAGTGGCAGCGGCGCGAACGCCCCGGCCACCGCCGCCTCGGACTCGGGCTGGTCGCCGACGTACAGGCGGATCAGGGTGTCGAGTGGCGTGCCGGCGGTGGTCGCGGCGAGCGCGGCGCGGAAGTCGTTGCGGCGCGTTGCCGTGGTCGCCTCCGGTCCGATGTGGGCGGCGATGCCGGCGGAGGTGTAGCCGGCGCCGGCGAGCGCGTCGCGCAGGCGCGCGATGCCCTCGGGCGGCAGTAGGGCGGGATAGGTCACGACTTCATCTTGCCCGTGCGCCCGTCCCGCGTTGCGTCGTGGCCGCGCGTTACAACGATGCGGCGGATCCGGGCCACGTCACGTCGGCGCGCTCGGGCACCG
>DATCXD010000334.1:0-3644 GCA_036566005.1 Micromonosporaceae bacterium
CGAGGGATCCCGACGTCGCGGCGACGGGTGGGGGTGACGCATGACGAAGCCGGGCCGTCGGTCGCCGTTCCGCGCGGCGCCCAGCGACGCCGCCCAGCGCGGCCTACCGAAGGTGCTGCTAGTGGACGACCGCCGCGACAACCTTGTTGCGCTCGCCGCGATCCTGCAGGGCCTGCCAGTCGAGCCGGTCGCCGTGGACAGTGGCGACGCGGCCCTCAAGCGACTCTTGATGGACGACTTCGCCGTCATCCTTATGGATGCGCAGATGCCGAACATGGACGGTTTCGAGACGGCCACGCGGATCAAGGAGCGCGAGCGGACCCGCAACGTACCCATCATCTTCTTGACCGCCGCGGACCGCGACGCCGAATTGGCCCTGCGTGGCTACGCGGCCGGCGCCGTCGACTACCTCACCAAGCCGCTCGATCCATGGGTACTGCGGTCTAAGGTGTCCGTCTTCGCCGAACTGTGGAGCAAGACCAGGCAGGTGGCCGCACAGTCCCGGACGGCGGAGAGCGCGACGGCACTCGGCACGTCGGTCGACTCGGCGCTCGCGCTCCTGCGGGCGGACCATCCCGACATCGGCGCGGCGATCGCGGTGCTGGAGTGTGCCGTCGGCAAGTTCCGGACGCCGGTCCCGCGCGGTATGCCGGGTGGTGGCTCGTCCGGCGAGGTCCGGCCGGCAACGTTCTGACCTGGTGCAGCGCGCCGGTTGGAACCGCGCTCTACTTGGAGCCGCGCTCTGGCGGTCGTTGGAGCCGCACTCTGGCGATCGTTGGAGCTGCGCTCTGGCGGTCGTTGAGGCCGCGGTGTGGTTGGAGCCTGCGCTCAGACGATGTGCAGGGCCGGCCGCAGACCGGTCACGTCCAGCACTCGCTGCAAGAAGTCACCGACATTCGTGAGGACCAGCACGCTCTGCACCATCCGTGCCTTCTGGCTCAGCGCGACCAACGTCCCAAGGCCCTGTGAGTCGCAGAACGTGACGCCGGCGAGATCGAGCACCACCCGCGGCGGCGCATCGACGAGCAGATGCTCCACCGCCGAGCTCATCTGCGCGACGCTCGACATGTCGATCGCACCTTGCAGGGACACTACGGCCTCGGTCGGTGCGCGGCTGACGGAAACCGCGAGGCCCTCATGCTCCATGACGATCACCCTACCGCTGAGCCAGCATGCGCACCGATTTGCCGACGTGATCGATCGATGATCGCCAGCGCCGGATCCGGCCGGCGACCTGGGCATCCCGAGCGATGCCGGCAGCCCGATGGGTAGCACCGTCAGTGCCGGCCCGCGTCAGTCGCGGCCGTGCATCAGTGCCGGCCCGCGTCAGTCCCAGCCCCGCAGCAGCGAGACACGGTACGGGCGCAACTCGCCGCGCCGGATCTCCTTGGCCACGACCGGGCCGTCCGCCATGAGCCGCCGCGCGGCTGCTTCGTCACGGGCCTCGACAACAGCTAATAAGTCCACTCGGACACGCTCGAAAGTGGCCCGGCCAGCGTACGCAGGGTCAACGTGCCGGGGCTGCGGCGACTACCGTACGCTTTCCGATGGGCCGTACGTCCCCGAAACATCGTCCGACCGAGGCGAGACTAAGCTAGGTTTGCCTACCCTAAGCTTGTCTGATTAAGATTTCGCCATGTGCCGTCGGTCGGCGGCAACCCGGGACGACGGAAGGAATCCAAAATGCGGTTGCCGCGACGCCTGGCGCAACGCACGCAAATCGGCCTAGCGGTGATATGTCTCTCGGTGGCGGCGGCCGGTCTCGCCGCATGTGGAAATTCCGGATCGGGGTCGACGGCGACCGGTGCCGCCGGCGGCTCGGACGACACGATCACGCTCTACAGCGGACAGCATGAGCAGACCACCGACGCGCTGGCGAAAGCGTTTACGGCGGCGACCGGCATCAAGGTCAACTCGCGCCATGACGACGAGACCGTGCTCGCCCAGCAGATGGAGCAGGAGGGCCGGGCGTCCCGGGCGGACGTGTTCTACACCGAAAACTCCCCCGCGCTCGCGGAGTTGTCCGGCACGGGACTCCTCGCTCCGATCGACGCGAGCACACTCGCGTCCGTACCGGCGAAATACAGCTCTCCGACCGGCGACTGGGTGGGCGTCTCGGCGCGGGTCAGCTCGCTCGTCTACAACACCGACGAGATAACGCCGGCTCAACTCCCGAAATCTGTCATGGATCTGGCCGACCCGAAGTGGCAGGGCAAGATCACTTTCGCGCCCGGCGAGACCGATTTCCAACCGATCGTGACGTCGGTCGCAAAGAAGGTCGGTGACCAGGGTGCACTCACCTGGCTCGCCGGCATGAAGGCTAATCTCAAAACCCATGACTATCCGGATAACGAGACGATCGTGGCGAAAGTGAATTCTGGCGACGTCGAGATGGGCCTCATCAACACGTACTACTGGTATCGCCTGCGAGCGTCACTCAACGGCGCGGCCATGCATTCGGCGCTCGGGCTCTTCGCTCCGCAGGATCCGGGCTACCTGATCAACGTTTCCGGCGCCGGCGTCCTCAAGTCGAGCAAGCACCAGGCCGCCGCGCAGAAGTTCGTCGCGTTTCTGACCAGCGCGGCCGGCCAGAAAGTGATGGCGGCCAGCGACAGCTTCGAATACCCGATCGGGTCCGGGGTGCTCGCCACCGAAGGCCAGCAGCCGCTGGACAGCCTGCAGCCGGCGCCGCTGACGATCGGCGACCTCGGCAACGGACAACACGCGGTTCAGCTGTTGCAGCAGGCTCAGTTGCTGTGACCCTCGCGACCGCGCCCGCCGGCGGCAGCACAGTCACCGACAGCGGCCGCTCAACCGTTGGCACCGGGTCGTCCCGCCGGTGGCAGCGGCAGCGGCGCCGACCGGTGCTTGCCGCGTTGTCGGTCGCTGTTGCTGTACTCGTCCTGCTGCCCTTGGTCTTCCTGGTTTTGCAGGCCGGCCAGGCCGGCTGGGGCGAGGTCCGCACGCTGCTCTTCCGCCGCCTGACGTGGCAGCTGTTGCGCAACACGGTCGAGCTCGCGGTGCTGGTCACCGCGGCGTGCACGGCGATCGGCGTTTCGGCCGCGTGGGTGGTCGAGCGGACCAGCGTGCCGCTCCGTCGTGTGTGGGCAGTGCTGCTCGTGTTGCCGTTCGCAATCCCCGACTTCGTCACCGGGTACGCCTGGTCGTCGATCTTTCCATCGGTGCACGGCCTGTGGGGCGCCGTGCTGGTGATGACGCTCGGCCTTTACCCGCTCGTGTTCCTGCCGGTCGCCGCCGCACTTCGCGGTGCCGATCCGGCGCAGGAGGAAGTGGCCCGCAGCCTCGGCCTCGGACGCGTCCGCACGTTTTTTCGCGTCACGCTGCCGGCGCTGCGCCCGGCGCTGCTGGGCGGCGGGCTCATCGTGTGCCTGACGTTGTTCGCCGAGTTCGGGGCGTTCGAGATCCTGCGGTTCCAGACGTTCACCACCACGATCTTCACGGAGTTCCAGATCGGGTTCAACGGTCCGGCCGCGAGCGCGCTCTCGTTGGCGCTCGTCGCGCTCGGCCTCGTCGCGCTCGGAGCCGAGGGCTTACTCAGCTCCGGACGCGGCGGCCGTGGGCGGGTGTCGGCGGCCTCGCGCCAGGCCGGCCGAATGCCGACACGGCAGCGGCTCCGCCGCTGG
>DATCXD010000337.1:0-8301 GCA_036566005.1 Micromonosporaceae bacterium
TATCCGTTCTGGCGATACCTGCTCGGCATCGGCTTCGCCACCATGACGCTCTCGTTGATCGGCACGCTTGCCATGCACTACATCTTCGGCGGCGTGCGCTTGCAAGGTCGCGGCGACCGGATCACCTCGGCCGCCCGGGCGCAGCTCACCACGCTGCTGGCCGTCTTCATCCTGCTCAAGGCGATCGCGTACGTGCTCGACAAGCACGGTCTGCTCCTCGATCACATCGCGAGCATCGACTCGACCGGCGCTGGATACGCCGACATCAATGCGCTGGTGCCGGCCAAGACGATCCTGGCCTGGATCTCGGTCATCGTCGCGGTCGCGGTGTTGGTGTTCTCGAACGCGTTCATTCGCAACCTGGTCTGGCCCGGGATGGCGATCGGTCTGCTGGTGATCTCGGCGATCGCCATCGGCGGCATTTACCCGTTCGCGGTGCAGCACTTCGTCGTCAACCCGAACCTGCCCAGCAAGGAGCTCACGTACATTTCGCGAAGTATCGACGCGACCCGTACGGCGTTCGGCCTCGACAAGATCCAGACCACGCAATATCCCGCGAGCAATTCGCTGCCTCCGCCAGAGCTCGCGACCGACCAGGGCACGGTGCCGAACATCCGGCTGCTCGACCCGGCCGTTGTCGCGGACACGTACACACAGCTACAGCGGGCCCGCGGCTTCTACGACTTCGGCCAGAAGCTGGACATCGACCGCTACAACACGGATGGCAAGACGCAGGACTACGTCGTTGGCATCCGGGAGATCGACTACAACAGCCCGGCCGGGCAGAACTGGAACTGGCAGAACGCCCACACGATTTACACCCACGGGTACGGCTTCGTCGCGGCGCCGGCCAATCAGACGGTCTGTTCCGGCCAGCCGTACTTCGTCTCGGGCGTGCTCAACACCGGCCAGTCTTCCGCGACGGACAACGCCAACCAGCAATGCTCTGCGGAAGGAAACCAGTTCCCGGCCAAAATGCAGGGCATCTACTACGGCGAGGGAATGGGCTCGTACGCCGTCGTCGGCCAGCCGGCCGGCTCGACGCCCCGCGAATATGGCGGCCCGACCGCGACCGGCAGCAACGCCGACCAGTACGTGACCTACAGCGGGAACGGCGGTGTGTCCGTAGCGTCCTACTGGCGCCGGCTGCTCTACGGATGGAAGTTCAAGGAGCCGAATTTCTTCATCTCGGGCGTGTTCAACGCCGACTCGAAGGTGCTCTACAACCGGGACCCACGCCAGCGGGTCGAGAAGGTGGCGCCGTTCCTGACGATTGACGGTGACCCCTACCCGGCGGTGGTCAACGGCCGGGTCACCTGGATCCTCGACGGCTACACGACCGCGTCGACCTACCCGTACTCCAACCAGGTCGACCTGCGGAATGCGACCAGCGATGCTCAGGTCGGCACCGGGGTGGCGCGCCAGTCCGACCAGACGATCAACTACATGCGCAACTCGGTGAAGGCGACGGTCGACGCGTACGACGGCACGGTCACGCTCTACAAGTACGGCGCCGACGACCCGATCCTGGACGCCTGGAACAAGGCGTTCGGTGGCGACCTCGTCAAGCCGCAGTCGCAGATCCCAGCGGCGTTGGCCGAGCACTTCCGCTACCCCGAAGACCAGTTCAAGGTGCAGCGCAACTTGTTGACGCGCTATCACGTGACGAATCCGCAGGACTTCTTCTCCGGCCAGGACTTCTGGCAGGTTCCCAACGATCCGGCCGACGACAGTTCCGGCCTCAGCCAGCCGCCCTACTACCTACTGGCGCAGTTCCCGGAACAGAAGTCACCGACGTTCCAGTTGACCGCGGCGATGACGTTGAAGACGCAGCCGAACCTGTCCGCGTTGATCACCGGATACTACGACGCCAAGGGCAACCCGCAGCTGAACATCCTGCAGACCACGCAGGTGCCGGGGCCGACACAAGTGCAACAGAAAATGCAGAACGATACGAACGTCCGATCTCAGTTGTCGTTCATCTCGACCAGTTCGCGCGTGGTGTACGGCAACCTGCTGTCGCTGCCGCTCGAAAACGGCATCCTCTACGTAGAGCCGGTCTATATCAGAGCGACCGGTCCGAATTCGTTCCCGGTGATGCGTAAGGTCCTGTTGAGCTACGGCGACTATGTCGCGTTCCAAAACGATGTCGCCTCGGGGATCACCGACCTGCTGAAACAGGCGGCCGCCGGGCCACCCACGACGACGAATCCGCCACCGTCGACGAATCCGTCGTCGCCGCCCTCCGCCACGCCCACGCCGAGTTCGCCGTCGCCATCCGCGTCGGCGCCCCCGCCGTCGGCACCCAACGCGGCCGCGCTGAATGCCGCCGTCGGGCAGATCAATGCTGCCCTGCAGCATTTGCAGCGGGCCCAGAAGAATGGCAACTTCGCGGACTGGGGAAAGGCACTGCAGGAGCTCAACGACGCGACCGCGGCCTATGAGAAGGCGCTGAATTCAAGCGGCAGTCCGTCGCCACCACGAAGTCCGACCCCGACGCCGACGAAGTAGGCGGCCGACGGCGGCGAACCGGGCGGTCACGTCCGTGTGATCGGTCGCATCGCGACCCGGGAAATGGGCGATGTCAACCGCTCGACGTGACCGGAAGCTGCTTGATCAGAGGATCGCAGGGACAGTGAATGTTCAGGTCCCCGACCTGTCCCGCGATCGGCAGGAAAAACACGAGACCGAGAGCCAGACCGACCACCATGCCGGTCAGCAATCCGGCCGAGCGCGTCGGCCGCCGCCGGTACCCGACGATCGCGGCAATCACGACCGCCATCGTCACCGCGGAACCGGCAGCGACGAGAAGACCGAGAGCGGCCGCGAGCGTGTCGTGCGGATCATGGCCGCCCCGATAGAAGGCCGCCCAGGCGTACGCACAAATGGTGAGCAGGTAGCCCATCAGACCGACGACGAGACCGTTGCCGAAGCTGTCGGGTCGGCCGCGCCGCGCGCGGGGGCGGGGTCGGGACTTGAACTCGTCCACGACGCTCTGGTCGTTTGCCACCCGACCTCCCTCAGCGGCCCGTCAATGCGCCTCGCATCGGCGGTTTCATGCGCCTCGCGGCTGCGCTACGCATCGACGGCTTTCATGCGCCTCGCGGCTGCGCTACGCATCGACGGTGCCAGGCACAATATCGCCTGATGGGGACGTTGGGCACGGTCGACCGTCCGGAAGTTTGTCGGTCGACCCGGCGCGCGCGTACGGCCGCCGGCGGTGTCACCCGTCCGGGCGATCGAGCAGGCCAACCACCATCGCGTGGATCGCGTCGGCATCGTCCTTGTCGCGGACGTGTGTGCGTGCGTTGCGGACGGTGTACCACTCGTCGGCGTCCTTGTACTGCACGTGGAGCGTTACGTCGCCGGCGTCGTCGACGTCGGTTCGTAGGGTCAGGCGTCCGGTGATGACGCCGACGTCGTCGGTCATCACACCGCCGGGCGGCGCGGTCACGTCGGTTGTGCGGGGGCTGGCTGAGCTGCTCATCGCGTCACTCGTCCCTTCGCCGGCGGCCACCGCGGGCAGCGCCGGTCGTCACGAGCACGTGGCGAGCATGTCCAGCAACGCAGCTTTCTCCGCCGTGGTAACGGTCAACTTCCAGTACGCCTTCACCGTTACCCAATCCGTGGCGTACGTGCACCAGAAGTCGTGGTTCGGCGGCTTCCATTGTGACGGGTCCTGGTCGCCCTTGGCCTCGTTGTCTTTCGAGTCGACGGCGAGCAGCTGGGGGCGGGTCAAGTCGTTGGCGAACGCCTTGCGTCTGTCGTCGGTCCAGGTCTTGGCGCCCGACAGCCAGGCGTTGCCCAATGGCACGACGTGATCGATCTGCAGGTCGTGCGGATCGCTATACGTCTTCTCGTTGTACGGACTCGTCCATGAGCCCTGATAGATCTTGCAGTCGGCCGACGTCTTGACGCCGTGACCCTGGCGCTTCAGGACGACATCGCGGGTGTCGCAGCCACTGCCCTGAGATGCCCAGATGTGAAAGTGCATGCGGCTGTAGCCGGCCATCGAGAGACCGCCGGCGGTCGTCAGGTCCTTGAGCTCCTTGGTCGCGGTGCTCGCACTGGCACCGGTCGGTGTCGCGCCCGGATCGGCGGTCGACGGCACCGTGAGTCCTTCACACCCGGTTAGCGCCAGCGACGTGAGCACTACGGCGGCCGTGACGAGGGCGAACTTGAGGCGTCGCATGTGGTGTCCTGTCGGCAAGGCGGGGCGGCCGCCAGATTCCGCGGCGCCAGCTCGGGGGCTTGGTGCGAGCAACGTACCGGGCACCCGGCCTCGGCTCACGTGGGCACGCCGATCCCGGCCGCCTGGATCTGAGCGCAGGTCAGGGTAGCCGTACCCACGAAGGAAGGGCAGGCGGAGCGTGACGCTCCGCCTGCCCCCCACGCACGACGGCGATCAGACCGTCGGCGCGGGCTCCGGTAGCTCGTCGCCGGCGAGGCTGCCCTGGCGGGGCACCGGCGGCTTTTCGGGCTCGGCCCTGCTCGGGTCGTGCGTGTAGTCGTCCGGCCCGGTGATGTCAACACCGTCTGGCAGCCTGACGAGTCGGCAGAGCAGCGTGATGATCACCGCGACGACGATGTTCGCGAGGACGGCGATGAAGCCGACGTAAACGGTCGTCTTCGCGTCCAGTCCGATCGAGGTCGGGTCGAACCATTTCGACAGCGCGAACCCCGAACCGCCGAAGTGCTTGCGGCCCGACGCCGGATTCGGGATCTGGTACAGCATCCACATGCCGAGCCCCATGCCGGCGATCCAGCCGGCCACCAGGCCCCACCGGTGCAGCCACCCGGTGTAGAGGGCGATGGCCACGGATGGCAGCGTCTGCAGGATGATGACGCCACCGATCAGCTGCAGATCGATGGAGAACTGCGGGCTGATGAACAGGATGACGAGTACGGCGCCGATCTTCACGACAAGGGAGGCGATCTTGCTGACCGTCGCCTGGTTTGCCGGGCTCGAGTCGCGCTTGATGTACTCGACGTAGATGTTGCGGGTGAACAGGTTCGCCGCCGCGATCGCCATGATGGCGGCGGGGACGAGCGCACCGATCGCCACTGCGGCGAACGCGACACCGGCGAACCATTGCGGGAACATCTGGTCGAACAGCACCGGCACGATCGTGTTGCCGTCCGCCTTGCCGTCGGACACGATCGGCTTGATGTTCGCCGCGATCGCCATGTAGCCGAGCAGCGCGATGAGGCCGAGGAGCAGGCTGTAGGCCGGCAGCGCGGACATGTTGCGCTTGATTACGTTGCGCGACCTGCTGGCGAGGACGCCGGTGATGCTGTGCGGGTAGAGGAACAGCGCGAGCGCCGACCCGAACGCGAGCGTGATGTATTGCAGTTGGTTCGCCGAGTTGAGCAGCGTGCTGCCCTTGCCGGTGCTCGCGAAGTGCGTTTGCGCCGTATCAAAGATCTTGTGATAGCCGCCGAGCTTATACGGAATGTAGATGACCGCGACGATGATCACGACGTAGATCAGCAGATCCTTCACGAACGCGATCAGTGCCGGCGCGCGGAGGCCGGAGCTGTACGTGTACGCCGCGAGAACCGCGAACGCGACGATGAGCGACCACGTCGGGTTGAGGTGCATCGTCTTGAGCACCGACTCGATGCCGACGAGTTGCAGCGCGATGTACGGCATCGTGGCGACGATGCCGGTGATCGCCACCAGCAGCGCCATCGTCGACGAGCCGGACCGCGCGCGCACGAAGTCCGCCGGCGTGACGAGCCCGTGCTTGCGCGAGACCGACCACAACCGGACGAGCACGACCATCACCATCGGGTAGATGATGACGGTGTACGGCACCGCAAAGAACCCCATGGCACCGGCGGCGAACAGCAGTGCCGGCACGGCCACGAACGTGTACGCCGTGTAGAGGTCGCCGCCGACGAGGAACCACGTCACCCACGAACCGAACTGGCGGCCACCAAGGCCCCATTCGTCGAGGTTTGCCATCGTCGCCGGCCGTTTCCAACGAGCCGCCAGGAAACCCATGACGCTGACGACCAGGAAGATAGCCGACGCGATGATGATTTCCGCGAGATGATCCTTCACGACCGGTCACCCCGATCCTTGGTGATCTGGTAGACGAACGTCGTCGTGCCGACGCCGAGGATGAGGAATGCGAGTTGGAGCCAGTAGAACCGTGGGAATCCGAGGAAGTGCGGGTTGTTTCCGTTGTAGAGGAAGGTCAGCAGCGGGACGATCACCGGGACGATGAGCAGCCAATGCCAGCGGCTGCGCCCGTCTGATCGTTTTTGGCCGCCCGGGGGTGGCTCGGACATGGCAGAGTGGTCCTTCCAAGACGGCCGGCACCAAGGCCGGCCGAGCGTCGTATCGCCGCATCAGCCTGCGCCGATATCACGATCAAATTAGGGGGACGCTACCGCTGTCCAGGTGCGTGCTCAAGAGCTAGTTCTGTGCGATGTACCGACGAATACGCAGCGTCACGCGGTTGCGCCGGCCAAACGTGTATACATCGAACACCGCTCGCGAAATCCGGCAGTATCGAATCCGACGCTCGCGAAATCTGGCACGCTTGCGAACCCGTGCCCGCGATGCACGCCACCGCCATCGGGTGTGCGGCGGCCGCCTGGTCAATTCGGTTGAGCGCACCCGCGTGTGTGACGGCGCCCCCCATGCGGACTCAACCGCCGTGAACCGTGCCAACTGGGACGAGCGTGCGCGCCGGCCTACCAGTGTGTCAATGCTGGTGACGAACGAAGCGGTGTCCTCGCCAAGAGGCCCGGAAGGGGGCCGCTGTGCGCCTGGACTCACACGCTGAACTGCGGCGGACGCCGCTACGCCTTGTCGATATCTCCAAAATGGATCTCCACTTTGGTCGACTCTCAAATTTAGTAGCGTTCGTTACCTCGCCGTTATTGACGTGACATGTGTCTCTCCGGTTGACTCAGCCCACGGAACCGCTTCCGCAACCGCTCCCGCAACCGGTTCCGACGTTTCGCTTGTCCCGTCGAGGTACGCGAAGGGGAGGCATGCCGATCACCATCGCCGACGTCGCAGCGCGCGCGGGCGTCAGCAAAACGACGGTCTCCCGGGTGCTGAACGGCAAGGGCGAACTCGACATCGAGACCGCGTCCCGGGTCCGAAAGGTCATCGACGAGCTCGGATATGTGCCGAGCGCACGCGCCGTGGGTCTGGCCCGAGGCCGCACGCGCATCGTCGGCATGCTCGTGCCGTCGTTGACATGGCCGTGGATCGGCGACGTCGTGCAGGGCGCCGTCGACGTGCTGGAGAGTGACAGCTACGGCCTATTGATGTTCACCTGTAATCGGGGCGACGAGTCGATGCGCCAGTTCGCGACGCACGTGTCGGCGAAGTCGTTCGATGGACTGCTTGTGATCGAGCCGGAGAACACCCTCGACTACATCACGGAGCTGCACAACCGAGGGTTGCCGGTGGTCCTGATCGACGATCGTGGCCACCAGCCGCTGTTCCCGTCGGTCGCTACGACGAACCGCGACGGCGGCGAATCGGCGGCCCGGCATTTGATAAGCATCGGCCGCACGCGGCCGCTCGTCATCACCGGCATCGAGGCATTCGGCTGCACGCAGGAGCGCTCGGACGGGTTCCGGGCGGCCTACGAGGCGGCCGGCATCCGGCTCGAGCCGATCCGTTTCATCGAAGGTGACTTCACCTTCGACTGCGGTCGACTCTCGGTGAAGCAGGCCATCGCGTCGGGCGTCGAATTCGACGCCATCTTCGCCCACAACGACCTCTCCGCGGCCGGCGCGATGCAGGCCCTGCGAGAGTCCGGGCGCCGCGTGCCCGACGACATCGCGGTCGTCGGCTTCGACGATGTCCCAGCGGCGGCGCACACCGATCCGCCGCTCACCACCGTCCGGCAGCCGCTTCGGCAGATGGGCGCGGCGGCCGCCCGGATGCTGCTCTCGCAGTTGGGCGGTGCGCCTAACGAGACAGAGCCCAACGTCATTCCCACGACACTCGTGATCCGAGGATCTACCGCCACGATCGGCTAACCGCACGACTCAGAGCCTCGACCGACCCGCGACCTCCTGGTCGCAGGGCGACCGAACGCGCCCGAATTGATTCGAACGCCCCGCACCACACCCAGCGACAAACCCCATCCGGAAACGACCCACACCCGGAAACACCCCGCCGGAAACAACCCCACCGGAAACACCCCCCCGCCGGAAACAACCCCACCGGAAAACAGCAAGGGTTCAAGGAGGATCCATGCGTGTCACCCGCATCGCCGCCGTCGCCGTCACGGGCGCGTTGGCGGCTGTCGCTCTCGCTGCCTGTGG
>DATCXD010000351.1:0-2068 GCA_036566005.1 Micromonosporaceae bacterium
GATCCGTGGCTTCGACCGCACCGACAGCGAGTCGATCGAACTCGTCGAGCCCGCCGTTCCACAGAAAGTCCGACGTCTGCGTCATAGCGATCGCGATCAGGTCGCGGCTCGGATCGTTGAACCAGGTGGTGCCGTAGCCGCCGCTCCAGCCGTACTGGCCGGGCGTGAGACCGTTGTCCGTCGGCGTCGTGACGACACCCAGGCCGTAACCCCAGCCCTGGTTGCCGAGCAGCAGCCCGGCGGAGCGGATCTGATCGGCGGGCAGATGGTTGGTAGTCATGGTTTTCACCGACGCCGCGGACAGGATCTGCCGGCCCTCATGGCGCCCGCCGTCGCGCAGCATGCGCGCGAACGCGTAGAAGTCGTCGATCGTCGACAGCAGACCACCGGACCCGGACGGGAATGCCGGCGGGGATGTCCACGTCTCGGCGGCGGTGAGTGCCTGCACTTCGAGCCGACCGGTGGCCCGGTTGGACATGTACTGGACCGGCAGGCGCTGGACGCTTTCCGTCGTCGTCTCGAATCCGGTGTCCACCATGCCGAGCGGTGCGAACAGGCGCTCGCGAAGGACCTCGCCGAGCGTCCCTCCGGCCGCGCGGGCGACAAGCACGCCGAGGACGAGCGTGCCGACGTTGTAACGCCAGCGTTGGCCGGGCTGCTCCATCAGCGGCAGTGATCCGAACAGTCGCATCCACTCGTCGGGTGCGTGCGGGGTGCGTGGGTCGGGACCGCCCAAGGTGAGATCCAGCGCGGTGGCCGCGTGCACGATGGGATACGGCGGGTCGAACTCCGGTTCGGTGATCTGCCCGAAGCCGAGCCGCAATGTCAACAGGTCTTCGACCGAGATCGGCCGGCCGGCCGGCACCGTGTCATCCGTGGGTCCGTCGATGCGCCGCAGCACGCGCCGCCCGGACAGTTCGGGTAGCAGCCGGTCGACCGGTTCGTCAATGCGGAGCCGGCCGTCCTCCGCCAGCGCCATCGTGGCCGCGCCGAGGACCGGCTTGGTGAGCGACGCGATCCGGAACAGCGTGTCGCGCCGCATCGGCGCGTCGCTGTCGAACGCGACCGTGCCGATCGGATCTACGTGGACGGCGTCGCCGCAGGCGACCATGGTGACCAGGCCCGGCATTTCGCGTCGCGCGACGCGTGCTGCCATGGCGTCGTGCAGGCGAGCGACGCCGCCCGATGTCAGACGCGCGGACATGTGTCCAGCCTGTCACACGGCCGGCCGCGATTCAGGCCGCTTCGAGGTGGCGACGAAGCGTCTCCAGGTCGGCGCGTACGGCAGCGATGTCGCGTGCGAACTCGTCGTCGGTCATCCCGGCCCGCTGCCGGATGGTGAACACCACTTCGCTCCGGTCGCCGTCGGCGATGACCCGCATCGGGTTGTAGACGGTCTCACCGGACGGCATGGTCACGGTGTGGTCGAGGACGCCGTACGAATTCGGCGGCGCGAAGTCGATCGTGATGGCGCCCATCGGGGAGTCGACCGTCCAACTTCCCCCGACCAGCGTGAGTGGCGCGATGGCCAGGCCGGCCGCCCATTCGGGTAGGTTGGCCGGATCCGACGCATAGGCGTAGACAGCGTCGGCCGGACGGTCGATCGCGACAGTGACATGTTCAGTGGCCATACCCGATGGTTGCATGGACCCTTGTCATCGGCTGATCGTCGCCGCGGTGACCGCGAACTCGACCGGCAGGCTTCCGGCGTTGACCAGGCAGCGACGCGGTGCGCGACCGGTTCGGTCACGGAGACGCCGGCGATAACGGCCGGACCGGTGATCGCCGACAGAATGTGCGGCGCCGACATGACGGACGCATCCGCCAGGACGGCGATCTGATGATCGATGTCGGCCGCGATCAGTGTCGTCCAGCGTCGTTGGCCAGTCGCCGTGAACGCGAACTCGACGGTCCATCTGCCGGTGACCGCAAAGGAAACCGGGTCGTACGTTTGCTCTCCGCGAGTGCTGGCCGCAGACTACTCCGACGCGAGCGCGGGCGAGGTCCGGTAATCGCGGAAACCGTGGGTCGGTGCGGCGGTCGGTTGGGGGCTCGGCGTTCAGCCAGC
>DATCXD010000110.1:0-6633 GCA_036566005.1 Micromonosporaceae bacterium
GCGGAGGAAATCGCTGCCATATCGGGTCTCCCGGACCCGGCGGCCGAAGTCGGCCGGCGGCGCGCCGTCCGGTTCGACCAGTTGGTCGCGGCCGGCGTTCTACGACGCGGCGATCCACCACCGGCCAACGCGGTGGCGGCCGGCGGTTGGCTCGTCGACTCCGCGCAGTGGGCGCAATGGCAGCGGGGCCTCGAGACCGCCGTCGACGACTGGGCGAAGGCTCGACCACTGACTCCGGGCATGCCGAGGACGGCTGCCGCACAACGTCTTGGCCTACCCGACCCGGCGGTGTTGGAGTTGCTCGTGCGGCAGCTTCCGGATCTGGTGATCGACGGCGACGGGGTCCACCGCCGCGACGTCGCATCGGCGTTTCCACCGGAGATCGACGCGGCGCTCG
The DNA here is from genome assembly GCA_036566005.1 of Micromonosporaceae bacterium. Taxonomy (GTDB): domain Bacteria; phylum Actinomycetota; class Actinomycetes; order Mycobacteriales; family Micromonosporaceae; genus DASQPR01. The sequence goes on from DATCXD010000110.1 coordinate 398, forward strand.
ACGCGCTCACAAGGCGCCTGACGGATCAGCCATTCGCAGCCGCCGACGGCCCGGAACTCGCCGCGGCCGGACTCACCGACCGCTACCTGGCGGCCGCGACGAAGGCGGGACGCCTGATTCACATTGCCGCCGGCGTCTATCTACTGCCGACCGCGCCGGATGAGGCTGTCCGGCGACTCGCGAGTCTCCCGCAGCCGTTCACACTGAGCCAGGCACGCCAAGCGCTTGACACCACCCGACGGGTCGCTGTGCCACTCCTCGAACTCCTCGACCGGCGACGGTCAACGGTCCGCATCGACGCACAGCAGCGAACCGTCCGTACCTGACCATCTTGGTGCGTGCGCGGCGGTTGGCGGAGGCGGACGGGAATCGAACCCGCCAGACCGAGCTACTCGGTCTCGTCGGCTTTGAAGACCGCGACGCCCACCAGGACGCGTACGCCTCCGAGCTGCCCAGCAACCCGCCCGCGCAGCCTACCAACCTGGGTTGACATCGCAGCGATGGCGGGTGGCGTGGCGGCCGGCGGCTCCGTTTATGCGGATCTCCGCTCGATCGCGTGGTGGCCCAGGACTGCGTGTACACCCCACGTCTGGTTGGCCACCTGAGTGACGCGTAGGTCCACCGTTGCGCTCGCCAGTGCCAGCGCCGTCGGCCGGTCGAGATCGAATAAATGCTGCATCCAGCACAGCATCGCGTCCAGCGCGTCGCCGGTAGCTTCGTTCAGATCGTCGGAGAACCCGAACGTTATCCGACCGATCGGGGTGATCGCGTGTATCGAATCGAGGAGCACATCCGTGGCGATGTCGATTACCAGCTCGGTCGTCATGCCGCATTCGATCGCGGTACCGCCGACCTCCCCGTCGCCCTGCGCTGCGTGGCCGTCGCCGACGTAGACAAGCGCCTCGTCCACGGTGATCGGCAGGTAGAGCGTTGACCCGGCCACCAGCTCCCGGCAGTCGATGTTTCCGCCGCCGTGGGTGCGGGGCGGGATCGTAGAGTGGTCGCCCGGTTCCGCCGGCGGCAGGCCCACCACGCCGAGAAAGGGAGCCAAGCGAACCGAAAAGCCGCGGTCGTTGACGCCGACTCCGGCCGCCCCATCGAGTTGCCACAGGAGCCACGACGGCGCCGCGTCCGCGATGCCCAGACGGCGGTTGAGCACGTTGTCTCGCCCGCCGGCCACGGTGAATCCCCAGTCGTCGGGGTGCATCGAGCGGAGCTCGACCGTGAGCACCTGCCCGGCCCGAGCACCACGAACCGCGATCGGCCCGACGAGGCAGTGCCCACGCCGGTCCGCGATCATCAACGGCCGCGACTCACCCGGTGTGCGCTGCGGCGACAGATGTCCGGACCCGTCCAACGTGCGCACGATGACGGTGTCGCCAGGATCGATCGTGAGCACCGGAGCACGCTCGCAGGAGAAGACGTCGGTGACGCAACTGGCGTCCGGCTCCAACCAGTGCTCGGCCATCGATGGCCCTCCTGTGCGTCCTGAACCGTGTCTTGGAAACAACCAGCGTCGGTATGTGGATCCGGCCGGCTTGCTGCGGTCAACGCTTCGCGACGTTCACCGCCAGCGCTTTTCGGGGGCCACCGCGAGCCCGCACGGAGCCGAGGAAACTGGCGGCCGGACGGTCCGGCCTACGCCGCGCGCAGGACCAGCACGGATATCTCGCTCGGAGCGAACACGCGGAACGGTGGCCCCCAGAATCCCGTGCCACGACTGGTGTAGAGCTGCGTACGCGCGCCGTGACGGCTCAACCCGGCCACCACCGGCTGATCGGTGCGGACCAGGAAATGGAACGGCCAGATCTGGCCACCGTGGGTATGGCCGGATATCTGCAGGTCGACTCCGTGCTCGACAGCGCCGTCGATCTGCTTCGGCTGATGGGCGAGCAACAGCACCGGAACCGTACGGTCCGCGCCGGCGAGGGCGGCCGCATGGTCGGCGCCGTGGCCGGGCCGACCAGAGCCCTTGGCCGTACGGTCATCCACGCCGGCGACGATGAGCTGTGCGCCGTCACGCTCGACCACGATGTGACGATTGTGCAGCGCATCCCAGCCGAGGCTCTGCATGTGATCCAGCCAGCCCTGCGCCTCGCCGAAGTACTCGTGATTGCCTGTCACATATGCCTTGGCCAACCGTGCCCGGATGGTACCGAGCGGTGCGGCCTGCTCTCGCCGCTGCCCGACGGTACCGTCGGCGATGTCACCCGTGTGGCACACGACGTCGGCATCGAGTGCATTGACGGTCTCACTGACGCGCCGAGACCACCGCGCCCGGTCGATCGGACCGTAGTGAGTGTCGGTCAGGAGCACCACGCGCAGGCCGTCGAGGCCGGCACCGAGGCCCGCCACAGCAATCTCAACGTGCTTCACCCGCGGCACGCGCATTGCCTCGCGGTTGCCCCAGACGAGCAGGATCGCCGACACGGCAAGGACCGCGAGGGCGACGACCCGGGCGCGGGCGGGATCCTCGACGCCGAACGCCCACAGGATGACCCGCAGAACATTGCCCAACACCGACCAGGCGAACAGGACCCAGATGACGCCGAGGATCGTGTCGCCCGCGACCGCGAGCCGGTCGCTTCCGCGCCCGTGACCGCGGAACATCAGCCACGGGAACGCGCACAGCGTGCCGACGAAGACGATCGCGGCCACAATGACCACGGCGAGGGGCCACCGTTGCCCGGAGGCGACGAGCGTCACAAACGGCACGCCGAAGAGAAGCGCCAAAATGGCAACGACGATCGCAATCCGGCGCGTGGTCCGGCGGCGCCGTCTCGGGCGGGCCGCCGGCTCGGCTTCGGCAACCGTCACGTCAGTGCTCCTCTCCGGCCAATGGACTGCAGCATGACACACCGGCCATCTAGTGTTCGCGGCGTGATGCGTCCGCTGTTCGCCTCCGCCGGTCACCGGTCGTTTCGGCCGATCGCGGTCGAGCTCGGGCCCGGTCCGGCCGTGGTCGAGATGGTACGGAGGATGGCGGACGCCGACGGCGGGGCCGGCCTCGTCTGTCTGCACGGACAGTGGGCCGGCGGTGGCGGCATCGTTGCCGCCCGGCCGGTGGTGACTCGGCAATCCGACACCAATGCCATCGACACGGTCCGCGTCGGGCCGCAAGCCGATTCGGCCGCCGGCGATGACTTCGTGGGTGGCGGGTGGTTCGGTTGGGTGAGCTATGACGATCGGTCATACCTGGCCTTTTACGACCATCTGCTGCGATGTGACCGAGCCGGCCGGTGGCGTTTCGAAGCGCTGTGGACCGCCGAGCGCTCCGATGCCCTCGACGAGCGCCGACGCAAACTTGCTGGCGTGCTGCGTTCGACCGACACACCAACCCGTTCCAGCACGGTTGGCACGTTCAGCGGGCCGGCCATGACGCGGCATCTCGCGGCCGTCGAGGACGCCATCGAGCTGATCCGCGCCGGCGAAATCTTCCAGGTCAATGTGTGTACGCGGCTGAGCGCTCCGTTTGACGGCAGTCCGGCCGGACTGTTCGCCGACGCCGCCTCCGTGCTGCAACCCGCCTTCGGAGCGTTCGTCGATGGCGGCCGAAGGGCATTGGCCGGATTCAGCCCCGAGCTGTTCCTGCGTCGACGCGGCCGCCACATTACGACATCCCCGATCAAGGGAACATGGCCCGCGGCCGATCCCGACGCGGCGGCCGCGCTGGCAGCGTCGACCAAGGACGCGGCGGAGAACGTGATGATCGTGGATCTGATGCGCAACGACTTCGGCCGCGTCTGCGAAGTCGGCAGCGTTGCCGCGGCCACCCTATTGCAACTGGAACGGCATCCGGGCGTCTGGCATCTCGTCTCGACGGTGGACGGCGTCTTGCGCAGCGATGTCGACGACGCCGAGCTCCTGCGCGCGACATTCCCGCCGGGCTCGGTGACCGGTGCTCCGAAGCATCGGGCGATGACGGCGATCGCGGCCCTGGAGGGGCAACCGCGCGGCGCTTACACCGGAGCCGTCGGCTTCGTCAGCCCGTACTGGGGTGCGGAATGGGCCGTCACGATTCGCAGTTTCGAGATCGCTCGTGGCCGCATCGAACTGGGCGTCGGCGGCGGTGTCACGGCAGACTCGGTCCCGATGTTGGAGTGGCGCGAATGCCTGCACAAAGCGGCGCCACTGTTGACCGCGCTCGGCGCCGGGCTGGCCGGCGACGCCGCCGCCGACACCGCGAGCGCCCGACCAGGTCAATTCGCCGGGGGCCTCGTCGAAACGGTGGCTTGTCGCGACGGCCAACCGCTGCGCCTGTCTGATCATCTCGGTCGGCTGGAACGCTCCAGCCGCGAACTCTACCGACGCGGCCTGCCCGCAGACGTCGCTGCGATGGTGAACGCAACGGCGCGGAAGACCGGCGGCGGGTGGTTCGCGGTGCACATCCGGCTGGGTCGGGACGGAGGAATCGACATCACGGCCGGCCCGGCCGACCCCGAAGCGACAGCGACCCCAGTGCGGAGCGTCACCCGTCACGGCGGCCTGTGGCGACACCATTGGGCCCGGACCGCGGGTGGTGACACCCCCAGCGCCGAGTCGACCGGCGGGCTGACCGCCGGCGGGGGCGAACCGCTGTTCATCGCCGCCGACGGCACCGTCCTGGAAACCGCACACGGCAACGTGTTCCTGCTCCTGGCGGACGGGACGCTGATCACGCCGCCGCTCCGCGACGATCTGCTGCCCGGCGTGACCCGACGCGCGCTGCTCGACCACGCCCGCGACGAGTCTCGACCCGCCCAGATACGCGGCTTTGACCGCAGCGAACTGACCGCGAACGCCGCGTTTTGGACGAACAGCCTCAGCGGCGCGGTGCCGATAGCAAGCGTCGACGGCATGCCGCTGCCCAGAAGGGATGACCAGATCGCGGCGTTCGCCCGCATCCTCCTCGGCGGCGGTCCGTAAGCGCGCCGACGAATCAGTCGAGCACGTCGATCGTTGCCGCCGCCGACAGCCCCGCGAGATCGACGCTCTGGCCGGCGGCGGACGTCTCCCCACCAGCCTCGATACGTCGATGGGCGTCCGACCAGGGCCACACGTCCCTGACTCGTACGGAACGAGGGGCCACCGCTGCGGACCTGCGGTACGGTCGGTGAATTGGCCCGTCGATGCCGACACGACTGGGGAGGAGCGTTGCCGATGCGTGGAGATCACCGCAATGCCCGAACTGACGCGCGGGCCGCGGAGGCACGAGGGGCGTCGACGAACGGCGCGATCGCCCTCGGCGCCGTCGCGACCGGGGCGGTCGCGGGTGGCGCCGTTGCGATCGGCGCGTTGGCGATCAATCGGTTGGCCATTCGTCGCGGCAAGATCAAAGAGCTACACATCGAACATCTCACCGTCGACGACCTGACCGTGCACCGGACGAACGAGAGCTACGCCGCGCTCGCGCAACGCTGACGCCGAGGCGTAACTTCACGCCGCCACCGTGACGGAGATGCGGTCGTCGCAGGCACCCGGGCACTAGCCGCGAGGTGTGGCGAGTGCGCCGACGATCGCCCTACGGTCAGTCCCCCTTGTTCCGGAACGACGATGGCGAGCGCCGATCCACGCACTCGTTCTCGGCGCCAACTCGGGCGCGACGCTGTTGTCGCTACGCAGCGCGATGTCGCCTCACGACGACAGCGGAACGTACGGGCGCGCACGCATCACGGTGACGTTGACGCCGGCTCCGTTGGCGAACGCTACGACGTCGTCCCGGCCCGCGTCGAGCCACTCGAAGGCATCGCCGACAAACAGCGATCGGCGTAGCAGCAATGCGCTGCGGTACAACGAAAGCGTGGATGTGGGGTCGGCGTCCTCGGTCTCCACGGCGAAGCGGCCGAACGAATCTCGCGGGTCCATCCGTCGCCGGTCGGCCGCGAGTTGCCGGCGTCGTCAATCGAGCCGACACCGTTGCGCGGTCGTTGATCGAAACCGATGTCCGCCTGTTCCTCGTCGACCACGGATTCCCTCGCCCCGTCGTTCAACTTGTGCGCGACGAGTACGCCGCCCGCAGTCGGCGGAGCGTGGGTCGCGCCGGCTGAGGTCCGTCAAGATCCGTGACCTTGCAGTAGTAAGTGCCTCATCCGTCCAAGATCTGGTACTTCTCGCTGCACAACACCGTTGACTTAAGGGATTTGGATCTTTGTCAAGGTGCTCGGTGGGCTTGTAATGGCAACGGAACTCCTCTATATCAAGGTTCGACGAAGAACATGATCAGGAGGAGTTCCGTTGCGGGATCAGTCTGCCAGCAC
>DATCXD010000112.1:0-3041 GCA_036566005.1 Micromonosporaceae bacterium
ACGCCCCCCATCGCGACAAGCCGCTGGACGGACCGCGGTCGGTCGCGGTCATCTTCGAGAAGCCATCGTTACGGACCCGAGTGTCGTTCGAGGTCGCGATCGCCGAGCTCGGCGGCAACCCGGTCATGCTGGACGCGCAGGTCACCCACTTCGGCCGGGGAGAGACGATCGAGGACGCTGGTCGGGTGCTGTCCGGCTATGTCGACGCGATCGTCATCCGTACGTTCGACGACGAGCGGTTGGCGGCGCTCGCGCAGGCGGCCACCGTCCCGGTGATCAACGCGCTGACCGACGGCTACCATCCGTGCCAGCTGCTGGCCGACCTGCTCACGATCCGTCAGGTGTACGGCTCGACGCAGGGCCGGACGCTCGCGTACGTCGGCGACGCCGCCTTCAACATGGCCAACTCGTACGCACTCGCCGGTGCGGCCGCCGGCATGCACGTACGCATCGGTGCGCCGGCCGGATACCAGCCGGATCCGGCGCTGGTGGCGCGCGCCCGGGCGATCGCGTCGTCGACCGGCGGCTGGGTCACAGTTACCGACGATGCGTACGAGGCGGTCCGTGACGCCGACGTGGTCGCCACGGACACGTGGACGTCAATGGGCCAGGACGGGAGCGCCGACCGGATCGCCGTGCTCACGCCGTACCAGCTGAATGCCGCCCTTCTGGCCGCGGCCAAGCCGGGTGCGTCCGTGTTGCATTGCCTGCCCGCACACCGTGGTGAGGAGATCACCGACGAGGTGATAGACGGTCCGCAGAGCGTGGTGTTCCAGCAGGCGGCCAACCGGCTGCCGGCGCAGAAGGCCGTGCTGGCCTGGTTGTTGCGGCAGGCGCGGGCGGACGGTCAAGGCCGCAACGGCAGCGGTACGTCCACCGTCGACCCAACGACCAAACGAGGCGGGTCGATCGTGTCGTTAGTGGGTTCGGCGGCATGACCACGCCCACGTTGACCGCCAGCAAGGCGGCCCGCCACGCCCGCATCGTCGCGCTGATCCGCGGCCGGACGGTGCGCGCCCAGACCGATCTGGCCGAACTGCTCGCCGCCGACGGCATCCAGGTCACCCAGGCGACGCTGTCGCGTGACCTCGACGAACTCGGCGCGGTGAAGGTCCGCACCGGCGACGGAACGTCGGCGTATGTGATCCCGGAGGACGGGAACGCCGCGCTCCGGCCGGCCGAGGCCACCCCGGCGCGCCTGCAACGCCTGCTGCGCGAGCTGCTGACCGGCGTCGACGCGAGTGGCAACCTCGTGGTGCTGCGGACACCGCCGGGTGCCGCACAGTTCCTAGCCAGCGCGCTGGACCGCTCCGGCCTGGTGGACGTGGTCGGCACGATCGCCGGCGACGACACGATCCTGGTCGTTGCGCGCGACAACACACCGGCCGCCAGCACGGCCGGCGCGACGCTCGCCGCCAAGTTCTCCACCTGGTCCGCCGGCACGGCCGGTGCCGAGGCGCCGTGACGCAGACCGACGCAGCAAGGCGACCTGACGCGCCGTGACACACCGGCATCGACCTACACCGGCATCGACGAAGCACACAGAGAGGTAGCACCGATATGACCGAGCGGGTGGTTCTCGCGTACTCCGGAGGGCTCGACACGTCTGTGGCCATCCCGTACCTGGCCGAACGAATGGGCGCCGAGGTGATCGCGGTCGCCGTCGACGTCGGCCAGGGCGGCGAAACTGGTTTCAATCACAGCGAGATGGAAGTCATCCGCAAGCGTGCGCTCGCCTGCGGAGCGGTCGAGTCGGAGGTCATCGACGCGCGCGACGAGTTCGCCGCCGACTACTGCTTCGCGGCGATCCGCGCCAACGCGCTCTACATGGACCGCTACCCGCTTCTGTCGTCGCTGTCCCGCCCGCTGATCGTCAAGCACCTCGTCGCGGCGGCCGCGCGGCACGGCGGCACGGTCGTCTCGCACGGCTGCACCGGCAAGGGCAACGACCAGGTGCGGTTCGAGGTCGGCATCGGCGCGCTCGCGCCGGACCTGAAGGTCGTCGCACCGGCTCGGGATTTCGCATGGACCAGGGACAAGGCCATCGTGTACGCGGAGAGCAAGGGTCTGCCGATCGAGACGTCGAAGCGGTCGCCCTACTCGATCGACCAGAACGTCTGGGGCCGCGCCGTCGAGACCGGCTTCCTGGAGGACATCTGGAACGGGCCGATCGAGGACGTGTACGCCTACACCAGCGATCCGTCCGTCGCCCGTGACCCGGACGAGGTCGTGATCACGTTCGATGCCGGTGTGCCGGTCGCGATCGATGGCGAGACCGTGACGCCGTATCAGGCGATCGTGGAGATGAACCGGCGCGCGGGCGCACAGGGCGTCGGCCGGATCGACATGGTCGAGGACCGGCTCGTCGGCATCAAGAGCCGCGAGGTGTACGAGGCGCCGGGCGCGATCGCGCTGATCACGGCGCATCAGGAGCTGGAGGCCGTCACCGTCGAGCGCGACCAGGCCCGGTTCAAGAAGTCGGTCGATCAACGGTGGGGCGAGCTCGTCTACGACGGCCTGTGGTTCTCGCCGCTCAAGGAGTCTCTGGACGCGTTCATCGCCGACACGCAGCGCTACGTCTCCGGCGAGATCAGGATGACGCTGCACGGCGGTCGGGCCACCGTCACCGGCCGGCGCTCGGACGCGTCGCTCTACGACTTCAGCCTCGCGACGTACGACGAGGGCGATCTGTTCGACCAGTCGCTGGCCAAGGGGTTCGTCCAGTTGTGGGGCCTGCCGTCGCGACTCGCCTCGGCTCGCGACGCCCGGCTCGGCGGCTGATCGCGGCGTTCATCCGATCGGGCCGGCGGAGACCTGCTTTAGGCCACCCCTGCCCCTCAAGATCCGCGATCTTGAAACGCCAGGGGCCTCTCGACTTCATGATCAGGGCACTGAGCTTTCACAACACCGTTGACTTAAGGGATTTGGATCTTTGTCAAGGTGCTCGGTGGGCTTGTAATGGCAACGGAACTCCTCTATATCAAGGTTCGACGAAGAACATGATCAGGAGGAGTTCCGTTGCGGGATCAGTCTGCCAGCAC
>DATCXD010000420.1:0-2278 GCA_036566005.1 Micromonosporaceae bacterium
CATCCGGCACCGCGTGCATGGCCTCGGCAGCACAATGCGCCTCGCGGCTGCGCTACGCATCGGCTTTGCAATGCGCCTCGCGGCTGCGCTACGCATCGGCTTCAGCGCTCGACCCGTGCGGCGACACGGGACATTCGCCGGGCGGTGCGGCGCGGGATCCGCCGACCACCGCCAGCCATGCATAACCGGTAGACGCCGAAGGACCATGCCACGGTTGCACTTGACGCCCGAAGTGGTTCGTTCGGTCAAGACTTCCGGCCGATGGGTGCAAGGCAGCGCTCCGGATGGTCGTACCCGACGTGTAAGACTTGACCGTTGCGCCGGCGAACGCCCTGCCGCCGCGACGCCTGTGCACCCAACCCGGAGGCGATGCACCTGTGACCGGCGGCCCGCTGATCGTCCAGTCCGACAAGACCCTGCTCCTCGAGGTCGACCACGAAGATGCCCGCAACTGCCGGATGGCCATCGCGCCGTTCGCCGAGCTGGAGCGTTCGCCCGAGCACGTGCACACGTATCGGTTGACGCCCCTCGGGTTGTGGAATGCGCGGGCCGCCGGTCACGACGCCGAATCGGTCGTCGATGCCCTGCTGACATATTCGCGCTACCCGGTCCCGCACGCGCTCCTGGTCGACGTGGCCGAGACCATGGACCGGTATGGCCGGCTCCAACTGGTTAACGACCCGGCCGACGGCCTGGTCCTGCGGGGGCTGGACCGGGCCGTCCTGATCGAGGTCGCGAAGTCGAAGAAGCTCGCCGGCATGCTCGGCGCCGAGCTTGACCCCGACACGATCGCCGTCCATCCGTCCGAACGCGGCCGGCTCAAGCAGTCCCTGCTGAAGCTCGGCTGGCCGGCCGAGGACCTGGCCGGATATGTCGACGGCGAGGCTCACCCGATCGATCTGGCCGAGATCGGCTGGTCGCTGCGGTCCTACCAGCACGAGGCGGTCGAGCATTTCTGGGCCGGCGGCTCGGGCGTCGTCGTGCTGCCGTGCGGCGCCGGCAAGACGATGGTCGGCGCGGCCGCCATGGCCGAGGCCAAGGCCACGACGTTGATTCTGGTCACCAACACGGTCGCCGGACGCCAGTGGAAACGCGAGCTGATTGCCCGCACGTCGCTGACCGAGGAGGAGATCGGCGAATATTCGGGTGAGCGCAAGGAGATCCGGCCGGTCACCATCGCGACGTACCAGGTGCTCACGACGCGCCGCGGCGGCGTGTTCGCCCACCTCGACGTGTTCGGCGCGCGCGACTGGGGCCTGGTGATCTATGACGAAGTGCACCTGCTGCCGGCGCCGATCTTCCGCTTCACCGCGGACCTGCAGGCTCGTCGCCGGTTGGGCCTGACCGCGACACTGGTACGGGAGGACGGGCGCGAAGGCGACGTCTTCTCGCTCATCGGACCGAAGCGGTATGACGCGCCGTGGAAGGACATCGAGGCGCAGGGCTGGATCGCGCCGGCCGACTGCACCGAGGTTCGGGTGACGCTCACCGATGTCGAACGGATGGCCTACGCGACGTCCGAACCGGAGGAACGCTACCGGGTGGCGGCAACCGCCCGGACGAAGCTGCCCGTCGTCCGCAAACTGGTCGAGCGTCACGATGGCGACCAGGTGCTCGTCATCGGCGGCTACATCGATCAGTTGCACGCGCTGGGCGAATATCTCGACGCTCCGATCGTGCAGGGCGCGACGACGAACAAGGAACGCGAGCGGTTGTTCGAGGCGTTCCGCAACGGCGAGGTTCCGACGCTGGTGATCTCGAAGGTCGGCAACTTCTCGATCGATCTGCCCGAAGCGGCGGTCGCGATCCAGGTGTCCGGCACGTTCGGCTCGCGACAGGAGGAAGCGCAGCGGCTCGGCCGGATCCTGCGGCCCAAGGCCGACGGCCGGCAGGCGCATTTCTATACCGTGGTCGCTCGCGACACGATCGACACCGAATACGCCGCGCACCGGCAGCGCTTCCTGGCCGAGCAGGGGTATGCGTACACGATCGTGGACGCCGACGACGTGCTGTCCGCGTAGGTGGCAGCACGGTGAGCGAATTCCTGATCGGGCGGTGGTGCCAGGCGCTGCCGGCCGACTGCGGGAGTGCGGCGGCGCAGGCCGCCGGAGCGGAACTCGTCGCGCGCTGGTCCGAACCCGCACGCCGGTATCACACCGTCGACCACTTGGCGTTCATGCTGACCGTCCTCGACGAGGCGGCCGAGTTCGCCTCGGACATCCACGCCGTCCGGCTCGCCGCCTGGTTCCACGACGCCGTCTACGACCCACACGTCGCC
>DATCXD010000423.1:0-6708 GCA_036566005.1 Micromonosporaceae bacterium
GCCGCTCGCCCTTTCCCGCCGCCAACGCCGGTGCCGAGCCGTCGGCCAACCGGTGCCGGCGAGGCCGGCGCGTGCCGGGCGGCCGAGCCGAGCTGCCAGGGCACGTTCGTCACCATCACACCGGGCTGGAAGAGCAATCGCGCCTTCAGCCGCAGCGCACTCTGGTTGTGGAGCAGTTGCTCCCACCAGTGGCCAACGACGTACTCGGGAAGGTAGACGACGACGAGGTCGCGTGGTTTCGCCCCACGGATGGCCGCGACATAGTCGAGGACGGGTCCCGTGATGTCGCGGAACTTCGAATCGAGCACCGTCAGCGTCACCGGCACGTCGCGATCGGCCCATTGGCGTTGGAGCTCACGCACTTCGGCCTCGCTTGTCGAGACCGTCAACGCGGTTAGCGTGTCCGGGTGCGTGGCCCGAGCAAAGGCCAGCGCCCGCAGCGTCGGCTTGTGCAGCTTGGACACCAGCACGACGGCGTGGATGCGGCTGGGCAACACCATGCCCGCCGGGTCGGGCGCGAGTTCCCGAGCGACCCGGTCGTAGTGGCGGTGCACGCCCCGCATCAGCAGGAACACCACCGGCATCGCGATGACGACGATCCACGCGCCGTGGGTGAACTTCGTGACGAGCACGATGACGAGGACGAGCGCGGTGGCGACCGTACCCGTCATATTGATGAAGCGGCGGCGATGGATCGCGCGGCGCTCGGCCGGGTCGCGTTCGGTGGTCAGCGCCCGCCGCCAATGCACCACCATGCCGGCCTGCGACAGCGTGAATGACACGAACACACCGATGATGTAGAGCTGGATGAGCCGGGTGGTGCTCGCGTCGAAGGACCAGATGAGAAGACCGGCCAGCACCGACAGCAAGACGACGCCGTTGGAGAACACCAACCGGTCGCCGCGTCGCGAGAATTGGCGCGGCAGATAGCCGTCCTGGCCCAGGATCGAGGCCAGGATCGGAAAGCCGTTGAACGCCGTGTTCGCGGCGAGCACGAGAATCGCGGCCGTGAGGCCTTGCAACAGATAGAAGCCGATCGAGCCGCCACCGAAGACCGCCGAGCCGAGTTGCGCGATCACCGTCTGCTGGGTGCCACCGGCCGGGAAGCCGACGAGATGGGCGTTGTCCGTGTCGGTGAAGTGTACGTGCGACGTGATCGCGAGCGCGGTGATGCCGACGAACATGACGATGGCGAGGACTCCCATGATCATGAGTGTGCCGGCGGCGTTGTGGCTCTTCGGTTTGCGGAAGTTTGGCACGCCGTTGCTCACCGCTTCGACGCCGGTGAGCGCCGTACAGCCGGATGCGAAGGCGCGCAACAGTAACAGACCGAGGGCGATGCCGGTGATGTGCGTCGTGGTCGGCGCGATCGGATACTTCGCGCTTTCGGCCACCACCGGATGGCCGGTGAGGATCTTGATCAGACCGGCGCCGAGCATCGAGATCACGATCAGAACAAACCCATACGTGGGTACGGCGAAAGCCCGCCCCGACTCGCGGACGCCACGGAGGTTCATGACGGCCAGCAGCGCGATGAGTCCGAGGCTGATCGGCACCTCGTACGGCGACAGCGACGGGAACGCCGACGCGATGTTGTCGACCCCGGCCGCCACCGACACGGCGACCGTCAGCACGTAGTCGACGAGCAGCGCGCTCGCCGCCACGAGGGCCGAGTTCCGACCGAGGTTCGCCCGGCTCACCGCGTACGCACCACCGCCCTGGGGGTAGGCGTGGCACGTCTGGCGATAGGACGCGACGACGATCACGAGGAGCAGCGCGACGGCGGCGGCGACCCACCAGGCGAGGTGCAGGAGCGCGACGCCACCGAGTGCCAGCACAAGGACGATTTCCTGAGTGGCGTACGCCACCGAGGACAGCGGGTCGGAGCAGAACACCGGCAACGCGAGGCGCTTGGGGAGCAGCGTTTCGCCGAGCCGCTCGGAGCCCATCGGCCGGCCGACGAGCCAGCGTTTCGCAATGTCGAACACGGTTCCATTGCAGCCCGGCCGGCGCCCGGATCCACGCTCGCTGACGGTGCTTTGATGCCGGCGTACCAGGTCTTGACGAAATCTTGACGCGCGTGTCGCGGCCAAGATCCGTGATCTTGCAGCTTCCAGGCCCTGATGTTGGCGCGATGAGGCCCCTATCGTTTCAAGGTCACGGATCTTGGCGCCGCTGCTGCGGCGACTGCCCGTCGAGACCGGCCGCGCTGGGAAGGGGCATGATCAGCCGACGCGCTCGCCGTGCTCGACGCAGGTCGCGCGCCAGCCGTCCGGCAGCACCTGCACCTTCATGCGCCGCCGGCATTCGGTGCAGAACCGGGGCGGTTCGAGCGCCCGTGCCGCGATGCAGGCAATGTGTCGATCTTCACCGACCGCACCGCCGCAACGGTCACACCACGCGACTGTGTCGATCACTGGATGCGTCCTTTCTACAGGGCGGATGACAGTGCTTTCACCGGCATCTTCAGCTCGCCGAGGAGCGCGAGATCTTGGCTGGCCGAGCGGCCGAGGGTGGTTAGGTAGTTGCCGACGATGACGGCGTTGACCCCGCCGAGCAGGCCGTCGCGCGTACCCAGGTCGCCGAGCGTGATCTCGCGACCGCCGGCGAACCGGAGGATCGTGCGCGGCAGCGCGAGCCGGAAGGCAGCGATCGCGCGGAGCGCGTCGCGGGGCTCAACGACGGTCGAGTCGGCCAGCGGCGTGCCCGGTCGCGGGTTCAAGAAGTTCAGCGGCACTTCGTCCGGTGCGAGCGAGGCGAGCTGGGTGGCGAACTCGGCCCGCTGTTCCACCGTCTCGCCGAGGCCCAGGATCCCGCCGCAGCAGACCTCCATGCCGGAGTCGCGGACCATGCGCAGCGTGTCGAACCGTTCCGGCCAGGTGTGGGTGGTGACCACGTTCGGGAAGAACGACCGGGCCGTCTCGAGGTTGTGGTTGTAGCGGTGCACACCCATCGCGACCAGGTCGTCGACCTGCGCCTGGCTGAGCATGCCGAGTGACGCCGCGACCTGGATGTCGACGGCATCCTTGATCGCCTTCACGCCCTCGCGCATCTGAGCCATCAGACGTTCGTCAGGGCCGCGGACGGCGGCCACAATGCAGAACTCCGTCGCACCGGTCGCGGCGGTCTGCTTGGCCGCCTCGACCAGCGCCGGGATGTCGAGCCAGAACGCCCGTACGGGCGAGGTGAATAGGCCCGACTGCGAACAGAAGTGGCAGTCCTCGGGACACCCGCCGGTCTTGACCGACACGATGCCTTCGACCTCGACCTCGGGCCCGCACCATCGCAGGCGCACCTGGTGAGCGGCGTCGAGTGCGGCGCCGACCTCGTCATCCGGCAAACGCAGCAGGGCCAATACGCCCGCTTCGTCCAGGCCGACGCCGGTGTCGACAACGGCTGCGACGGCGCGTGCGAGATCGGGGTCGGTCAGCTCGGACATGTCCGTACCCTACAAGTCGGCGTGTGGATCATCGCGGACCGCCGGCGCGGGTCTCGTCACAGGCCCGGCGCCGTACGCGAGACCTATCGGTTCAGCAGTGCCACAACAGAGCGACTTGCTCCGCGGCCACTACGCCGTCGGTGAAGGACCCATCTTCGCGGGCCGGTTTCCCGTGGTCTGGAACCTCACCACCGGCAGTCTCACTACATATCCCAACGTACGTCTGAGCGCGGTCGCCGACGACGGCACGACGGTGGGCGAGGTCACCAGCACTAGCTCGAACGGCTACACCAGCATCGGGTTGGTCGGCCGCGGTGGTCAGCTCCAGCGGCTGCCAACCGAGGCCAAAGACAACCTCCAGGTGTACGTCGATGCGGTCGGCATCACCGACGACGGGCACACCATCCTTGGGACTGATCGCACACCGGTGAACACCGAGGGTCCGTACTCGCCTGGAACACGGTGCCTTGCGGGTCCGCGAGGCCGGTGGAAAGCGTGTGACCGCTGCCCTTCCCGTCGCCGACATACGGCCGACCTTCGTCGAAGGGCCCGATCGAGCCGCCGATCAGTCCGCTGTCCGAGATGGTGTTGGCGAGCAGGTTCGCCGGCAACAGCGCGCGCACCGTGCCGGGATGGGCGGCCGGCCAGATCACCGACGTCTGAGTCTTGGCGCCGGTCACCGAGCCAATGACGTCGCCGCGTGCGTTGATGGCATTCGGCGCGGCCGCGACGCTGTGGAATTTCGGCAGCAGCGAGACTTTTCCGTTGCGGTACACCCAGCCGGCGCCGTCGGATCCGCTGCCGATCACGACGCCACTGCCCGCACCAAAGCACCGCCGAACGCGATAACCTCACGCTCCGTACGGCTCGCTGCATCAGGGGAGTTCTTCGCGGGCCTCTCGCGCGTACTCGGCGAATGTGGTCTCCAGGTAGCTGCCCAACGTTGCGGGCGCGAACGGCAGCAGGTCGGCCACCAGCAGCGGCGCGTGCCACGCGTAGTCGGGCCAGGTCGGCGGTTTGACCGGTACGGTGCCGTCGGGATCGCGGCAGTCGTCGGCGTCGGAGCGTGGCAGGTCGAGCGCTTCATCGGTAATGGCGGGCTCGTGGATGGCGAGCGCGCCGGCCAGCACGGCCAGCAGCATGGTTACGTCGACCCGCTCGGGCGGCAGGCAGCGGCCGCGCGATAGCACCGGCCGATCATCAGCATGATGTCATCCGAGTTGAGGCCGTCGGGATGGGTGTCCTCCAGCAGTGACCGCAGCACGTCGGCGAGCACCCGACCGCCGATCGGCTGGGTGGCCAACTGGGCGGTCGCGTTGTCATAGGTCGCGGCGTCGTCGCCGCTGACCGCCGTGTTCACCGCTTGGGTCACGGTGCGGACGAAGTCACGGGCCGGCCCGGGAATGGTGCTCGCCATGCCACCATCCTGACCGGTGGTACGACAATCCTCGCAGCGACGTCTTGTGCCGGCCCCGGTCGCCGACTCAGCCGAGGAAGCGCGCCTTGCGTGCGAGCCATTCGTCCTTCGTGACGGCGTACTCCACCTCGCCGTGTTCGGTCCCCGGGATCGGGTCGTCCCATTCGTCGTGGCGGGTGCCGACATGGATCAAGCCGCATCTCTCCAGCACATTGCGGGATCGCGTGTTGACCGCCATCGTCTCAGCGATGACCGTCGTCGCACCCCACTCGCCGAACGCCTTGTCGATGAGCGCGAGCGAGCCCTCGGTCGCGTACCCGTGCCCCCAGCCGAACCGCCGCAGCCGATAGCCGAGCTCGGGTACGTCGTCCGGATAGCCGTCCTTCGGACGCATGGCGAACCAGCCGATGAACGCACCGTTGTCCAGCACCTCGCCCGCGAAGCAGCCCCAGTGCGGCCAGCGTTCGTAGTAGCCGAGCAGCCGTGGCAGGACGTCACGGCGAATGCGTTCCCGAGACGTCGGCTTTCCGCCGGTAAGGAACTCCATCACGGCCGGGTCGCCGTCGAGGTCGACGAGAAGATCCTCGTCGGCGGTGGCAAACCGGCGCAGCCGCAGGCGCGGCGTCTCGATATCCGTCGTCACGCCTAGCTCGTCAGCTTGGGCAGCACGTCGCGGCCGAACACGTCGATCCACTCGGTCTGGTTGCGGCCGACGTTGTGGAGATAGACGCGATCGACGCCGGTATCGAGGAACCGTTGGATCTCCGCCCGGTGTGCGTCCGGGTCGGACGAGATGAGCATGCGGCCCTCGAAGTCCTCCGGTCGCACCAGCTTGGCCATCTGCTCGAAGTCGTGCGGCGACCGGATGTCGCCCTTCGGGAACTTCATGCCGCCGTTGGGCCACTCGTGCATCGCGTTCGCGAGGGCCTCTTCGTCGGTCGGCGCCCACGACAGGTGCAGTTGAAGGATCTTGAGCTGGCTGCCCGCCTCACGGCCGGCCTCTTTCGCGCCGGCGTCGAACCGACCGAACAGGTTCCCGATCTTGTCGAGTGTCGCACCGGGAGTGATGATGCCGTCCACCTGTTTGCCGGCGCGCTTCGCGGTGATCGGCCCGGCGGTCGCGATGTAGATCGGTGGCGGCGACGCCGGCATCGACCACAGGCGCGCCGTTTCCAGCTGGAAGAACTGGCCGCGATGCTTCACGTCTTTGCCAGTGAAGAGTTTCTGGATGATGTCGATGGCCTCCCACATGCGCGACAGGCGCTCGTGGGCTTCCGGCCAGTAGCCGCCGACGATGTGTTCGTTGAGCGCCTCGCCGGATCCGAGGCCGAGCCAATGCCGGTCCGGGTACATGGCGGCGAGCGTGGCCGACGCCTGCGCGACCATGGCCGGGTGGAAGCGGAAGGAGGGGCAGGTCACGCCGGGACCCATGTCTCCGGTCGTACGTTCGCCGATCGCGGTCAGCACATTCCAGACGAACGACGCGTTGCCCTGCGCCGGCACCCACGGCTGGAAATGGTCGGCGACCATCGCGCCACGGAATCCGGCCCGCTCGGCGAGCTCGGTCAAATGGGTCGCCTCGACCGGATCGAATTGCTCGAGCATGGTCGCGTATCCCACGTGGGCCTGGCTCATTCGCCCGCTCCTGTCATCGACGTCCGGCCACGCGATTTCCCTGTGCTCGCGGTGCCGCATCATTTACGCTAGCCGGCGGGCTCGGCGGCGGATGCGCGGGGAGGGCGGCAGCCCCGGCCGTGTCCGGCATGCGGCAGCCCCGGCCGGGTCGGGCGTGCAACAGCCCCCGACCGTGTTCGGCGTGCGGCAACCCCGGCTGGGTCGGGCGTGCGGCAGC
>DATCXD010000436.1:0-2794 GCA_036566005.1 Micromonosporaceae bacterium
GGTTCTTCGATTGCGGCGAAATGGCCACCGTGCGGGAAGACTGTCCAGCGTCGGATCTGGTAGAGCCGCTCGTACCAGGAGCGTGGCGGTTGTCCTTCGGGCACGAACTCGTTGGCGAAGACTGCCATGGCGGTCGGTACGCGCACGGCATCGGCCGGCCCGATCGGCGTGCCGTACCAGCGGTTGTCGTAGTAATCCCGCATCGATGACGTGATCGACTCGGACGCCCACCAGATGGTCAACATCGTCAGAAGGGCATCGCGGCCGAACCGGTCGTCAAGGTCACCGCCGCTGTCCGACCAGGAACGCCACTTGTCCAATACCCACGCGGCCAGCCCGGCCGGAGAGTCGTTCAGTGCATACCCCAAGGTCTGCGGCCGGGTGGACTGGACAGCGCTGTAGCCGCGCTCAGTCTCGTCCCACCGGTTGACGTGCTCGACGTAGACCTGTTCCTCGGCCGACAGCGGCGGCGCGCCCGGCCCAATGTAGGGCCACATCTCCGCTGTGCTGAGGTGGATGCCGATCATCCGGTCGGGTTGTGTCAGCGCCATCTGCGTGGCGATGCCGGCGCCGAAGTCGCCGCCGTACGCGCCGTACCGCTGATACCCGAGCCCCTGCATGAGCTGATGCCAGAGGTGGGCGACAAACGCACGATCAACGCCCGTGCGCGGCGGGCGCTGCGAGAACGCGTAACCCGGAAGCGAGGGTACGACCAGGTCGAACCGGTCGCCGAGACGGTCAACAAGCCCGAGCATCTCCGCGAATGTACTGGGCCAACCGTGCGTGAGAACGAGTGGCACTCCACCGCCGGGCGCCCTGTGGTGGATGAAATGAAGGCGTACGCCTTCTACCTCGGCGATGTGGTGCTCGTAGCGGTTGAGCTGGCGCTCCTGCGCCCGCCAGTCGAAGCCGTCGGCCCAGTAGGCGAGCAAACCCACGAGGTAATCCAGGTCAGTGCCCTGGCTCCAGGCTTCTCCGGGCGCCGGGTCGGGCCAGCGGGTACGCCGGATACGCTCGCGCAGATCCTCCAAGACCGCGTCCGGCACCGCGACCGCGTACGGCTCGACGTGCATCCGCCGATGGTAACGGCGGCAGCCCGCTACTCCAGCCCCCGACGCTGCGGCAGGATATCTGCGCCCCGATGATGCCATCTTTGCCGCGAGTCGCGGAGTCGCGATCATGCCAAACGTCATCGGAGGCCACGACGTCACGAATCATCCGGAGTCAGACACACTGTGGGCTCGCATGTCGGTTGAATCTTCTCTGCAAAGTCAAGAGCGAACTGACGCGCGCCGCGCGCCTGCCGTACCTCGTACTTGTTCGACGATCTTTGCGAGCGCGTATTCGACACCCACGACTGCAATCGCGGCCAATTCGAGCATCACGACGAACACCATCCAGCCGGGCGCAGATGGATAAATGTGATGCCACGAGTCGTACCACGGTCCTTCAAACCAGCCGCCAACACCTGATAGAAGCAGGCTTCCGACCCACGAGACCCAGCGTGGACTGGTGGCATCGGCGTCGTCGTCGCCTCGCCGATCTGCGGTCTCCGTACGCAGGCAGCCCCATCGATCGGCGAGGGTGAAGCAGCCATCCGCGATAAGCAATGCCGGGAGCATTGTGACTGTCACCGCCATCCACAGCGGGGCGGTCGAGAACAGTGCGTGGACACCCGCGGCGATGACAACGATCAGACACACCCCGATGGTTGCGAAGCCTGTGAGATGCTCCCGCCGACGAGCGACTCTCGAATGTGTCATGCCCGTCCTCGCTCATTGGCCACTGGTGTTGGTAATGGTCGCCGGTGTCGATCGAACGCACAAGGCCGCTGATGTAGCCCGCGGATTAATGCGGGATCCGTCAAGCGCTGGACGCGTACGCGTCAGGCCGAACCGAAGCAGCCACGCTGGCAGCCAGCGGACGGGACAACGCCGACCGACACCGCGTCGGCCGAGCGGTCGGCCCGACCGACAGCAACGGACGGTGGGCCCGGCCGAAATCCGGCCGGGTCCACATCAAACGGTTCATGCTTTGTTACCGGTTGTGCTTTGCCTTGGTCGCGTTGGCGGGCAGCTTGGACGCCAACGCGGAACGACTCACGTTGGATCCGGCGCTAGTTGCCGACTTCTGCGTCGGGCTCGCGGTCGAGGGCAGGACGGTGTCGAATCCGGCCGGACCGCTGATCGCCGCGCCGATCTGTCCGTTGATCGACGGCGACAGTGTGTCGCCGAAGACGAACGCGGTCGAAATTGAACCGGAGCCGTTGCTCAGCACACCTCGGGCGTTGCCGTCGAGCGTCGGAGCGCCGCTGGTGAGCAGCAGCGGCCCGTTCAGGGTTCCGAGGAGTGCACCACCGGCAAGCGCGTCCGGCCAGTTGAGGCCGGTCGTCACACCAGCGGTCTGCTCGCCGCCGAAGAACGTGCGAGCGACCTCCCGGGCGGTTACATATCGGTTCGCGCCGGCCTCGACGTCGTAGCCGGTCCAACCCGCGTTCTTGAGCGCGGCATTCGCCTGATCGCCCACGGCGCCCAGGAACGCGTTGAGCGTGCCGGTGCTGTCGAGGAAGCTGTCGAGATAGTTCTCGGTCGTCGACGGCATCGCGACATCGTTGGACAGGATTACTACCGCAGGGAAGGATCCGAATCTGTCGAAACTTCCGGCTGCGGCGCCGGCGCTGAGCGCGTCTGGGAAATCCCGTCCGGTCGCGACGAGGAACACGGCCGGACTGGGGCTGATCGCCTTGGCGATGGCCACCGACGTCGCGTACCGGTCGGCGCCGGCTAGCCGCTTG
>DATCXD010000455.1:0-4799 GCA_036566005.1 Micromonosporaceae bacterium
GAGTACTGGATGAACGCCTGCACGCTGCCGATCGACAGATCGCCCGACGCCACCCGCAAACCGCCGATGACAGCGACCAGTACGTAGTTGAGGTTGCCGATGAACATCATCGTCGGCTGGATGAGTCCGGACACGAACTGCGCCCGGAACGACGCGTTGTAGAGCTTGTTGTTGTGCTCCGCGAACACATCCATCGCTTCCTGCTGCCGGCCGAACACCTTCACGAGCGAGTGTCCGGTGAACATCTCTTCGATGTGTCCGTTGAGCTTGCCCGTCGTCGACCACTGCTGGATGAACTGCGGCTGAGCCCGCTTGCCGATCCGCGTGGCGGCAAGCACCGACACGGGGATCGTGACGAGGGCGATCAGCGCGAGGATCCAGGAGATCCAGAACATCATCGCGAGCACCCCGACGATCGTCAGCAATGACGTGACGATCTGGCTCATCGTCTGCTGCAGCGTCTGGGCAATGTTGTCGATGTCGTTCGTGACGCGGCTCAGGATCTCGCCGCGCGACTGCCGGTCGAAGTAGCGCAGCGGCAGTCGCGACAGCTTCACTTCGACCTGCTGGCGCAGCGTATGGACGGTGCGTTGCACGACCACGGTCGTAAGCCGGCCCTGCAGATACATGAAGATCGACGCGAGCAGGTACAGGACGAGGACGAGCAGCAGTACCCGACCGACCGCGTCGAAGTCGATGCCCTGACCGGGGGTCACATGCATCGCGCTCAACATGTCGGCCAGTTTGCCTTCGTGGCGATCGCGCAGGATCGCGACCGCCTGCGCCTTCGTCGTCCCGGCCGGGAACTCAACGGCGAGGATCTTGCCGAAGACGCCGACGAAGATCAGGTCGGTCGCGTGCCCGAGGATGCGTGGGCAGAGCACCGACAGCGTGACGCCGATGACGCCCAGCACCAGCAGCGTCGCGACGATGGCCTTCTGGGGCGCGAGCATGCGCACGAGCCGCTTGCTCGAACCCTTGAAGTCCATCGCCTTCGCGGCCGGACCGCCGAACATCGCGGCCGGACCGAATCGCGCGCCGGTCGGCCGGGACGCGGCATTCGCCTGTGAGTTCAGGACCGTGGGAACGCCGGGCTTCGCGTTCGGTTGCGAGCCGCGAGCCGATGCGGCGCCGTTCGGTCCGCCGTACCCGTTGGGGTTGGTCCTGGGGGTGTCGCCGTTGGGGGTCTGGCCGTTCGGTCCGGGCGCGCTCATGCCGGTGCCGCCTCCTTCTCGGTCAACTGCGACAGGACAATTTCGCGGTACGTCTCATTGCCGTCCATGAGTTCCGCGTGCGTGCCCGTGCCGACGACGCGGCCCTCGTTCAGCACGACAATGCGATCGGCGTCGCGGATCGTCGAGACGCGCTGAGCCACGATGACGACGGTCGCGTGGGCCGTCTCATGCGCGAGAGCGGCGCGCAGCGCGGCGTCCGTCGCGTAGTCGAGCGCCGAGAACGAGTCGTCGAAGAGGTAGATCTCCGGCTTGGCCACGAGCATCCGGGCGATCGCGAGGCGTTGGCGCTGGCCGCCGGAGACATTCGTGCCGCCCTGCGCGATCGGCGCGTTCAGGCCCTCGTCCAGCGCCGCGACAAACTCGCGCGCCTGGGCGACGTCGAGTGCTTGCCAGAGTTGGTCATCGGTCGCGTCCGGGTTGCCGTAGCGCAGGTTCGAGGCCACGGTGCCGGAGAACAGGTACGGCCGTTGCGGCACCAGCCCGACCGTCCGCGCGAGCAGTGCCGGATCGAGTTCGCGTACGTCGACGCCGTCGACCAGCACCACTCCGCCGGTGGCGTCGAACAGCCGCGGGATCAGGTTCAGCAGCGTCGTCTTGCCGGCGCCGGTCGATCCGATGACGGCCGTGATCTGTCCCGGTCGAGCCACCAGGTCGATGCCGCGCAACACGGGCTCTTGGGCGCCGGGGTATTGGAAGCTCGCGCCGCGGATGTCGAGTTCGCCGTGCCGCATCAC
Source organism: Micromonosporaceae bacterium (assembly GCA_036566005.1). Lineage (GTDB taxonomy): Bacteria > Actinomycetota > Actinomycetes > Mycobacteriales > Micromonosporaceae > DASQPR01. Next base: position 1,970 of record DATCXD010000455.1, read on the forward strand.
GCTCGTGACCGCGTTCACCGGCGGCACGACGCTCGAGTCGGTGTCGAGCACCTCCTGGATGCGCTCGGCGCACACCTCGGCCCGCGGCACCATGACGAACATGAACGTCGCCATCATGACCGCCATCAAGATCTGCAATAGGTAGGACAGGAACGCGGTCAACGCGCCGATCTGCATCTGGCCGGAGTCGATCCGGTGTCCGCCGAACCACAGCACGGCGACGCTCGACACGTTGATGACGATCATGACGGTCGGGAACATCAGGGACATCAGGCGGCCGGCGCCGACGCCGACGGTCATCAGTTCGTCGTTGGCGGCGCCGAACCGCTCACGCTCCGGCTCGTCGCGTACGAAGGCGCGGATGACCCGGATGCCGGTGATCTGCTCCCGCATGATCCGGTTGATCTTGTCGATCCGCACCTGCATCGAACGGAACAGCGGACGCATCTTCCGGATGATGAGCGACACCGCGATCACCAGCACCGGCACGATGATGAGCAGCAGGGACGACAGCGGCACGTCCTGCCGGAGCGCGAGGATCACGCCGCCGGCACACATGATCGGCGCGGCGACCATCAGCGTGAACGTCATCAGCGCCAGCATCTGGACCTGCTGGACGTCGTTGGTCGTACGGGTGATGAGCGACGGCGCGCCGAAGCGGCCGACCTCGCGGGCGGAGAACGACTGCACGCGCCGGAAGATGGCCGAGCGGATGTCCCGGCCGGCCGCCATCGCCGTATGCGCCCCGAAGTAGACCGCGACGATCGACGCAATGATCTGGCCGAGCGTCACGGCCAGCATCACGCCGCCGATCCGCGTGATGTAGCCGGTGTCGCCGGTGACGACGCCCTTGTCGATGAGGTCGGCATTCAGCGTCGGGAGGTAGAGCGTCGCGATCGTGGACACAAGTTGAAGCAGGACCACGATGGCGATCGGCACTTTGTACGGTTTCAAGTAGCCGCGGAGAATCTTGATCAGCATGCTGACTCTTTCGAATGTCCGGGACGGAAGGATCCGGGGCTGGAGTCGTCGCTCGGCGACCGGAGCAGGAGGCCGTCGAACAGGATGGCCACGATGGCGGCGGGATCGATCTGTTGGACCTCGCCGAAGGCGAAGCCGCTCATGCCGACGACGTTCAGCATGAGCAGTCGAGCGGCGTTGCTCGGACTGACGCGGAGGCGGTCGGCATCCGGCTCGAACACGCTAGCCATTGCCTCCTGGACCCGCACTCTGTTTTTCCGCATCTCGGCGCCGAAGTCGCTGGCCGGACCCAGATCGATGATGAGTTCCCGCGCGATCATGTGCAGCCGGCCGAAGCGGCGCAGGCCCGCGAGCATGATGGCCGCTGCCTGCGTCACGCGCTCGCGCAACTCCAGCTCGCTCGGGATGGCACCGAGCGCGCGCTCGGCCTTCTCCGGATCGAGTGCACTGCGGATCGCGGCCAGGATGAGGGAGTTCTTGTCCGGGAAGACCCGGAAGATGGTGCCCTCGGCCACACCGGCGGCCTGGGCGATCTGCCGGGTGCTGATGGTCGACCCGTTCTCGATCAGGAGCGGAACCGTCACCTCGACGAGCGCCGCACGACGGTCGTCCGGCGCCAGCGGCGCGACTCGCCGCCGTGTCGGCTCGTTCCCGCCTCCGGACGGACCGCCGAACTCGCGCACGGGCGCCGCGCCGGCATCCCGGCCGACCAGTGGTACGTCGATCGAACCGCTCGGGAGCCTCTGCGTTTCACGGGCCGGCGTCATGCCGTCAACCTTAGTTGACGGACTAATTCAACGTCAAGGAACCTTGACGCTGTCCGGCGTGGCTGGCTGTGCACGATCGGAGCGTAAATGAGCGAGCACTCACTCATCTACCGATTTCGCCGTCGGCTGACAGGCGCGACCGACTGTGACGTACCGGCGAACCGGGGTCAGGTCTCGCGGACCCGGCGGATCACCCGCATCTCAGCGCCGGACCGATATTTCCACGGCACGCTCGACTGCGTCGCGCCCGCCTGCATCGCGCCCGCGTGCATCGCGCGCGCCTCCCGGCGGCGGGCCTGCCAGGCCAACTCGCGCTGGAGCTTGCGCCAACTCTCCAGCCGACGCAGTGGCAGGTCACCGTTTTCCACCGCTGCCCAGACCGCGCACTCGGGTTCGCCGCCGTGCTGACAGTTCGCGAATCGGCAGGCGACCGCAAACGCCTCGATGTCGGAGAACGCCTCGTCGACGCCGCCGGCAAAGACGCCAACGGCACGTATGCCGGGCGTGTCCAGTACGGCGCCGAGCCCGGGCAGCGGGATCAGCGACCGGAATGTCGTGGTGTGTCGTCCCCGGCCGTCGGCGCGACGGATCTGCTGCGTCGCCATTACTGTCGCTCCGGCCAGCGCGTTGACCAGCGTCGACTTGCCGGCCCCGGATGCGCCGAGCAGCCCGAGAGTGCGACCCGGCGCCACGAACGACCGCACGACGTCGACATTGTGACCGGTCTGCCCGGAGACCGGATAGACGTCGGCGCCGGGCGCGCTTTCGGCGATCTGCTCGGCCACCGCGTCCGGGTCACCGACCAGGTCGGCCTTGGTCAGCAGGACCACCGGCCGCGCACCGGAATCCCACGCGAGTGACAACAGCCGCTCGATGCGCCCGAAGTCGGGCGCCGGATCCATCGGTTCGATGACGGCGGCGACGTCCACGTTCGCCGCGAGCACCTGGCCGCGCGACTCTTCGTTCGCGTTGGCCCGCACGATCTGGGTCCGTCGCGGCAGGACCGCCTCGACCGTGACCCGCTTGTCCGGCCACGTTCGCACGACGACCCAATCGCCGGCGCACGGCAGCGCGAGCGGATC
>DATCXD010000473.1:0-6849 GCA_036566005.1 Micromonosporaceae bacterium
CCGGGATCGCCTCGATCACCGCACGCTCGTCCGGCGGCAGCGCCAGGCGCCACTCGGCGTCGCGTCGCAGCATGCCGGTCACGGCGGCGTCACCGCCGGCCGCTAGCCAGTCGCGCGCCCGGACCACCATGTCGCCGTCCGCGCCGAACGAACCAGGAACGGTGCGGCTGACCAGTACGTTCCATGGCACGCGGCCCCAGAACGTGCTCCGGTCGGTGGCCCGGCGCACCCGCACGAGTGCCACCGGATCGAGCCGGATGAGCCGGCCGAGAAACGCCTCCACGTCGGCGCTCGTGCCACCCACGACCTACTCCGACCACGGTTTGAGGAACGCGCGCTCCGCGCTGGACAGCCGCCGCGGCCGCTGCGTGGCCAGATCGAACGGTACGCAGACCGAGGCGGCCCGACTCGCGAGCTTGCCGCCGTCGAAGAGTTCATAGGAGACGGTGAACCGCGACGCCCGCATCTCGGAGATCCACATCTCGATGCGTACGACCGGGCCGTAGTCGACCGGCCGCAGATAGTCGACCTCGTGCCGGTAGATCACGATGCCCTCCTCAAACGACGTCAGGCCGGACTCTTTCGCGCCCACGAACATCAGGGCGACCCGAGCCTCTTCGAACAAGGTCAGGAACCGCGCGTTGTTGACATGGCCGAACGCGTCGAGGTCGGACCACCGCACCGGGCACTCGTAGACATATCTCATGACGGCCGGGTTTTCACCGCGACTCGGGCATCAGGTACTGGTGCCAGAAATCCCGCTCGTCGGCGGCGAGGGATCGGGTCTTCCCGTCGTCGTACGAGTAGCCGACCAGTACGCACTCGCAGCGTGCGACGTAGTGATCACCGTCGTACATCCTCTGGTCGAATGTCCACGATGTACTGCCGACCCGGGTGACCATCGTCTCGACCCGCAGCATCAGGCCGGGCCGGAACTCCGCCGCCCACAGATAGTCGACCGCGACCCGGGCGGCGATATAGCCCCGGCTGCCGCGCACGCCGGCCAGCCCGGCCGGCGACGTCGCGAGCAGGGTCATCCGCGCGTCCTCGAAGAACGACAGATAGCGAGCATGGTTGACGTGACCCATGATGTCGGCGTCGGACCAGCGCACCTGCGCCTCGTACACATTCGGGACGGCCGGCCCGGCGATCGGCACGCCGGCGGCCGCTTCGGCCGGGTCAGTCACGCGTCAGCTTCCGGTACGTGACCCGATGCGGTCGGGCAGCCTCGGCGCCGAGCCGCTCGACCTTGTTGCGCTCGTACGACTCGTAGTTGCCCTCGAACCAGAACCACTTGTCCGGGTGCTCGTCGGTGCCCTCCCACGCGAGGATGTGCGTGGCGACCCGGTCAAGGAACATCCGGTCGTGCGAGATGACCACGGCGCAGCCGGGGAATTCGAGCAGCGCGTTCTCGAGTGACGACAGCGTCTCCGTGTCGAGGTCGTTGGTCGGCTCGTCGAGCAGGATAACGTTGCCGCCGATCTTCAAGGTAAGCGCCAGGTTCAGCCGGTTGCGCTCGCCGCCGGACAGCACGCCGGTCGGCTTCTGCTGATCCGGACCCTTGAACCCGAACGCGGCGACGTACGCCCGCGACGGCATCTCGACCTTGCCGACCATCAGGTGGTCGAGTCCGTCCGAGACGACCTCCCACACCGTCTTGTTCGGGTCCAGACCCGCTCGGCTCTGGTCCACGTACGACAACTTGACCGTGTCCCCGACCTTGACCGTGCCGCTGTCCGGCTGCTCCAGCCCGACGATCGTCTTGAACAGCGTGGTTTTGCCGACGCCGTTCGGACCGATGATGCCGACGATTCCGTTGCGCGGCAGCGAGAACGACAGGTCGTTGATGAGGATCCGGTCTCCGAATCCCTTGACCAGGTGGCTGGCCTCGATGACCGTGTTGCCCAGACGCGGGCCCGGCGGGATCTGGATCTCCTCGAAGTCGAGCTTGCGGGTCTTCTCGGCCTCGGTCGCCATCTCTTCGTACCGGTCGAGGCGGGCCCGGGACTTCGTCTGCCGTGCCTTCGCGTTCGAGCGCACCCATTCGAGTTCGTCCGCGAGGCGCTTTTTCATTTTGGCGTCCTTGCGACCCTCGACCGCGAGACGAGCCTGCTTCTTCTCGAGGTACGTCGAGTAGTTCCCCTCGTACGGGTAGGCCCGGCCACGGTCCAGCTCGAGGATCCATTGCGCGACGTTGTCCAGGAAGTAGCGGTCGTGGGTGATCGCGATAACCGTTCCGGCGTACTTGGCGAGGTGTTGTTCGAGCCACTGCACGCTCTCCGCGTCCAGGTGGTTCGTCGGCTCGTCGAGCAGCAGCAGGTCTGGTTCCTGCAGGAGCAGCTTGCACAGCGCGACGCGACGGCGCTCACCGCCGGACAGGAGGGTGACGTCGGCGTCCGGCGGAGGGCACCGCAACGCGTCCATCGCAAGCTCCAGCTTGGAGTCGATGTCCCAGGCGTCGGCGTGGTCGAGCTCCTCCTGGAGCCGACCCATCTCCTCCATCAGCTCGTCGGAGTAGTCGGTCGCCATCTGCTCGGCGATCTTGTTGAAGCGCTCCAGCTTCGACTTCGTTTCGGCGACCGCCTCCTCGATGTTGCCAAGGACGGTCTTCGCGTCGTTCAGCGGCGGCTCCTGGGCCAACAAGCCAACGGTGTAGCCGGGCATGAGCCGGGCCTCGCCGTTGGTCGGGCGATCCTGGCCGGCCATGATCCGCAGGAGGCTGGACTTGCCGGCACCGTTCGGTCCGACAACGCCGATCTTCGCGCCGGGCAGGAAGCTCAGCGTGACGTTGTCGAGCACCAACTTGTCGCCGTGGGCCCGGCGTGCCTTGTCGAGCGTGTAGATGAACTGCGCCACGGTGTGCTGCTACCTCTTCGTTCTGGTCGTTTGCGTCGCTGGTCGTTATGCGGTTGTGTTTGCACCGCTGGTGGTTGCGCCGGTCGCCCGTCAAGTGGCCAAGATCTCGAGGCGGGCACGCGTACGCACGTTTGCCGGAGCTGCCCGACGGTCAATCTTCCCAGGTATTCGCCGGACGGCCACATCGCCCCCGAGATGGCAGGAATGGCATCCTGCGAGTGCAGTCTGTTCGCATCGCGTTCAGACTCAGGATGATTCTGGCATGCTCATATCAGTTGACATAGATTGCGTGTTTTGTTCCATGACTACCGGGATCCGGTTGTCCAGGTGTCGGAACACGGATAGTGTCGATCATTACCCTACGAGGAGGCGGGCGTGAGTTCGTTCGTCGTCGTCGCGAATCGACTCCCGGTCGACGAAGTGATCACCGAGTCGGGGCGCTCCTGGCGACGCAGCCCGGGCGGCCTCGTGACTGCACTGCATCCCGTTCTCGTCGAGCATGAGGGCGCTTGGATCGGCTGGTCCGGCGGCATCGCCGAAAAGGACGAGATAGCGGCATTCGCCGGTGGCGACCGCCGGGTCGGAGACCCCGGTGGTCCCTTGACCAGCCCGAGCCATCACAACCAATGGCCGGCCGCTGACGGGCACGGCGACGAACCGACCAAGGTCGACGGTGTGGAACTGCACGCCGTGCCGCTCACGGCGGACGACATCGAGCGCTACTACGAAGGCTTCTCCAACGCCGGCCTCTGGCCGCTCTATCACGATGCGATCGAGACCCCGGTCTACAAACGCCGCTGGTGGGACTCCTACCGTCGGGTGAACGAACGATTCGCCGCCGAGACCGCCCGCGTCGCCGATAGGGGTGCAACCGTCTGGGTCCAGGACTACCAGTTGCAACTCGTGCCGGCGATGCTGCGGCGCACACGTCCGGACCTGCGCATCGGCTTTTTCCTACACATTCCGTTCCCGCCGGTCGAGTTGTTCATGCAGGTCCCCCGCCGTGTCGAAATTCTCCAGGGCCTCCTGGGCGCGGATCTCGTCGGCTTCCAACGGCCGCTCGGGGCGCAGAACTTCCTCCGTCTGACGCGTCACCTGCTGGGCCTGCGACCTCATGGCAACGTCGTCGAGGTCGACGGCCGCGAGGTGCGCGCGGACGCGTTCCCGATCTCGATCGATGTCGGCGAGATCGAAAGCCTCGCGCTCAGCCCGCTCGTCCGCCAGCGGGCCGAGCGCATCCGCGTCGAACTCGGTGAACCGAAGACGATGATCCTCGGCGTCGACCGCCTGGACTACACGAAGGGCATCGAGAGCCGGATCAAGGCGTTCCGCGAACTGCTGGCCGATGGCCGCCTCTCCGTGCCGGAGACGGTCATGGTGCAGGTGGCCACGCCGAGCCGGGAACGCGTGGAGCGATATCAGGCACTGCGGGTCGACGTGGAACGCGAGGTCGGTCGGATCAACGGCGACTTTGGGCGGGTCGGGGTGCCGGCCGTGCACTACCTGCACCAGTCGTACAACCGCAGTGAACTGGTCGCATTGTTCTGCGCGGCCGACGTGATGATGGTCACGCCCCTGCGCGACGGGATGAATTTGGTGGCCAAGGAATACGTCGCGTCCCGCGTCGATCTCGGCGGATCACTCGTGCTGTCCGAGTTTGCCGGCGCCGCCGGTGATCTCCGGCAAGCGTTCCTCGTCAATCCGTACGACCTCGACGGAGTCAAGGACACCCTGATCAGAGCCATAACGCTGGACCCGATGGACGGCATGCGACGCATGCGGGCGATGCGTCGGTTCCTCCGTACCCACGATGTCTCGCATTGGGCGCAGGCGTTCCTCGACGCGCTCGGCGGGGTCCGGTCGAGCGAGCCTCCTCCAGTTGATCTAGCGTTCCGCGAAGCGGACCATCCTGCCCCCGACCCGCCGCCATCCGGCAGCGTGGCCAACGTCACGTCGGCCGGTGTAGACGCACCACACGGTGCGGCGCAAGTGTCAACGGGGGATCAAGTCAAATCGGATCGCCGCGGAGTTGACGCGGACGTTGGGGAGCAGGAACGGTGATTGCAAAGCAGCCCCCCACCACGACGGCGTCGCTTACAGCGGCGCCGTCGGATGCTGGTGCGCTCGGCGCGGACCTGCGCAGTGCGATCGCCCGCATCGCCCGGGTGCCGCAGTTGCTCGTCGCATGCGACTACGACGGCACGCTCGCGCCGCTGGTCGAAGATCCGTCCAAGGCGGTCCCGCTGCCGGAGGCGGTCGCAGCGCTGCGTTCGCTGGCCGCGCTCCCCCAGACGACCGCGGCCGTCGTGTCCGGTCGGGCGCTGCGTGACCTCGCCGCGCTGTCCCGCCTGCCGGCCGAGGTGCATCTCGTCGGGTCGCACGGCAGCGAATTCGACATCGGCTTCGTCGAGCGTCTCGCGCCCGAGCAGGTCGCTCTCCGCCAGCAGCTCGAGTCCGCGCTGGTCACGCTTGTGGCCGGAGCCCCGGGGGTACGGCTGGAGCGCAAGCCGGCGTCGGTCGCGGTGCATCTACGCACGGCCACACCGGAAGTCGCTGAGTCGATCCTGGACGCCGTACGGTCGGGCCCGGCGACCTGGCCCGAGGTGTACGTGACGTCTGGCAAATCGGTCATCGAGCTGTCCGTGCTGACCACGCACAAGGGCACCGCGCTGAACGCGTTGCGCATGCAACTGTCCGCGAGCGCCGTGCTATTCCTCGGCGACGACGTCACCGACGAAAACGCGTTCGGCGAGTTGCACGGCCCGGATGTCGGTATCAAGATCGGCGCAGGCCCGACACTCGCATCGTTTCGAGTCAGCGACCCGGAGTCCGCGGCGCGCGTCCTCGGACTCGTCCTCAACTCCCGGCGCACCTGGCTCTACGGCGAGCGTGCGGTGCCGATCGAACGCCACTCGATGCTGTCCAACCGGCGCACGGTCGCACTCGTCGCCCCCGACTCGACGATTACCTGGCTGTGCCACCCGCAACCCGACTCGTCGGCCGTCTTCGCCGACCTGCTCGGTGGCCCACCGGCCGGTCGTTTCGCGGTCCGGCCGGCCGACCGCGGCGGCATTCCGCTGGGCCAGCGCTACCGACCGAGCACGATGACGGTCGAGACCCGCTGGTCCGGCCTCACTGTGACGGACTTCCTCGACGTCGGCGGCTACCCGGATGCCGACGAGGACTCCTCGACGCTCGTCCGGGTGCTGACCGGGCACGGTCGCGTCGCGGTCGCGTTCGCGCCCCGGCCCGAGTTCGGACAGGTCGCCGTCGGTTTGCAACCGCTCGGTGACGGCCTGCTCGTGCTCGGTTCGAACCAGCCGATCGCGCTGTACGCACCCGGCGTGGACTGGAACGTCGCCGAAGAGGCCGGCCACGACACCGCGACCGCCGTCATCGACCTGGACCTGATCGGCGGCGAGTGCGTCCTCGAGATGCGATTCGGGTCCAACCGGCTCGACCCGCCGTTGCAGCGGGCGGCCGACCGCCAGGCGGCGGCCGAGACGCCGTGGCGTGACTGGACAGCGTTCCTCACGCTCCCGCCGACCGCGCGGGATCTGGTGCGGCGCAGCGCGCTGACGCTGCGTGGCCTGTCGCACGAACCAACCGGCTCGATCCTCGCCGCCGCCACGTCATCGATGCCCGAGGAACTCGGCGGCGTACGCAACTGGGACTATCGCTACTGCTGGCTCCGTGACGCCGCGATGTCGGCCCACGCCCTCGTCGACCTCGGCTCGCTCGGCGAGGCCGAGGCCTACCTGCAGTGGGTGGACCGATGCGTCGAGGGGACCGGCGGCCACCCGGAGCGGCTCCACCCGCTCTACGCGATCGACGGCAGCGACCTCGGCCCGGAGGCGGTCCTCGACACGCTGCCCGGCTACGCCGGGTCCCGACCCGTACGCGTGGGGAACGCGGCCAACCGGCAGGTCCAGCTGGACGTGTTCGGGCCGATCGCCGACCTCATCGCGGCCGTCGTCGAGCGGCGGGGTACGG
>DATCXD010000480.1:0-3668 GCA_036566005.1 Micromonosporaceae bacterium
TCGTACCACAACGTCCAGCCCTTGTCCGCCGCTCGCAACGCGTATTCGGTCTCTTCGCTGTAGAGCAGGAACGACTCGTCCCAGGGGCCGATCGACGCCATGGCCTCGGTGGAGATCAGCATCGCCGCTCCGGTCGCCCACGCGGCCGGGCCCGGCTCGGCATAGCGGGCCGGGTCCGCGATGAGTTCGCCGAGGGAGCCGATGTGTCCGGCGCGGGCGCCGAGCACGGCCTCCGCGATCGCACGGCGGACCGTGGGCAAGCGTCGCAACGATGGCTGCAGGGTGCCGTCCGGATTGAGCAGTCGAGGTACGGCGATCCCGCGTCCCGGCTTGCACAGTGCGCGCCACATCACGGCAATGGTGTCGGGACGGACCATACAGTCCGGGTTCAGCACCATGATGGCGTCCAGACCGGCGACGTCGATCGCGTCGATGCCCGCGTTGATCGCCGCCGCGTAGCCCGCATTGCGGCCGAGATCCACGGTGAGCATCGGAAGATCGGTCGCAGACTTGGCGATCATGAGCGAATCGTCGCGGGAGCCGTTGTCGGCGACGACGACGGTCTTCAGGTCCACTCCGGTCGGCCGCAAGGAACTCAGGCAGTCGTCGAGGACCGTCGCGCTGTTGTAGGTCACGATGATGACGGCGACGCGCGGAATCGTCGGGTCGGCCTCCCGCGCTGGCCGGCGACTGTCCGTCATGGCTGTCCTCGGCGGCGCTTGACCTGCCGGGCCGCGAACTTCCGGGCCCGGGCGGCCATCGCCGGCCGCCGGTCGAGCGTCCGGACCAACCATGCCTCATCCAGGTCGTGACGGAGGCTGTTGCGCGGCTGCACCCACGATTGCGGCCGGGCCACGCCACCGTCGCTCGTGTACACGCGTGTGACCTTGGCCTGCCGGAGACGTCGGAGCACGTGACGGTCGTATGAACCGAACGGGACCGCGACGCGTGATACGGGTTGGCCGCTGATTTCACGCAGCACGCGCTTGGCCTTGACGATCTCCTCGGCCGCTTGCTCGCCGTCGATGCGCCGCCAGTCCCGGTGCGCCCAGCCGTGCGACCCAACCGTCATGCCCGCCCGAACGAGTTCGCGAACATCGTCGGCCCGCAGCCGACCAGCCTCGCCGAGCAGGCCGGCAAGCACGAAAAACTCGGCCGTGAGCCCGCGGTCCAGTAATCGAGGAAGGGCAATCTGCACGTCGGACGCGTTGCCGTCGTCGAAGGTGATGCGGACATCGTCGCGCTCGGCAACCGCGTCGAGCGTCTGTTCGAACTGCTCGACACCGACCCATGTCTCGTCTTCACCCGGAGTCAAGTCGCGGTCCGTTGGCCCGATGCCATGCACGGTGATGTTCACGCATCGTCTCGCCAGCCGCGTAGAGATGGCCCCGCTGGAGGAGCGAACCAACAACCCACCGCCCGTCGTATTGTGACCCAGCCCACACTGATCCGTGGATCTTCGGTCAGATGGGACGAATGCGATATCGGTAGATCGGCCGAACCGCGTATCGGCAAGGCGACACATACCACCGAGGTGGTCCGACTCGTGGTCCGCTTGGCGGGTCCAGCCGGCAAGTCCGATCGAAGCAACCGGATGTATCCGGATTTATGATGTTAGCCCGACGATGAGCAGTCACATCGATTTCTCGCGGATGACGCGCCGCTTCGATGATGATTGCCCTTCGGCTCCAGTCCTGGTGTTGTATTGAGGCCAGCCGGCCTCAATGGATACCGGGGGCATGCGTCCTTCCACGCGCGGCCACGGACTGGCGCAGAATGCTTTGGGGCCATGCGCTCCTCGACTGAGCAAGGGATCGACGTTGGACTTTTGGGACATCACCCAACTGCTCCTTCGGCGTTGGCGCATCTCGTTGCCTCTGCTGCTGATGACCGCCGTATTGACGGGGGTCACGGCCGTCGTCGTGAAGCCGACTTACGTAGCCACGGCCTATGTCGAGCTCGTCCCGCCGGTGCCCATCACGACGAGCAACGGCACGATCGCCATCGACCTGCGCAATCCGTGGCTGAACCAGGGCCTGCAGGGGCTGGGCTTTGCCGCTCTGGTCACGGTCCAGGATCTGGCGTACCTCAACACGCTCAAAGCGGCCGGATACAGCGACAAGGTGGAGACCGCGATGGGCGGCAGCAGCACGCCGGTCGTCATATTCGCGGTGAACGGTGCGACCCGGGAGCAGGTTTCGGCGACCGTGACCGAGGTCGTCGGTCGATTCCACGACAGCATCCACTCGCTGCAGACCGACTCGGGCATCGCGACCGTCGATCTCGTCACCGACTTGCGTCTGGATTTGACCGGCAACGTCACCCCGTCGTATTCCAGGGTCAAGCGGGCCGTCATCGCGATTGCCGGCCTCGGGTTGCTGTTGACGGCCGGGGTCACCATGGCCATTAATGCGTGGCAGCGTCGCCGTAACGAAGCGAATTTGCCGGGAGAGATGGGCGGGTCATCGTCGTTCGAGCCGGTCGTCGAAACATCCAGGTCCGCGGCGGGGCCGTTGGTGGGTTCGCTGTCCGGCGCCGATTGAGCCGGATACATGCGGGTATGCGAGATGCCCGGTCGAGCGTCTCCGGGTGCCGTCTGGCTAGGTACCGTACGCTACGGTGCGAACTCGCCACCTGGAGGCATGCCGATGTCGATGCCGAGGCTAGTGCGCTCCGCCGCCCTTGCGGCCGGCATGGCTGTAGTCGTCGGGGTGGCCGGATGTTCGACTCACGCGAGTAGCGCTCACACGGCGGACGGTCCGTTCTCCGCGTTGCAGGCCCCCGTTGTACCGTCCTCCGCGTCGGCCTCAGCCAGTTCCTCGGCCGTACCCTCCCCGACGTCTGGATCGAACTCGGCGACGCCCACACCGTCGAAACGGTCAACGCCGAAGGCGCCACCGCCCGCTTCGCGTGGCGGCAAGCCGGGCGCGGGCAACACCGGGGTCGTTGCCGGCACTGCGTTGACGGTCGTGAGCGGCAACCAGACGTATTCGTCAAACGGCCAGGTCGTCAGCGGCAAGGACTTCCACGGCTACGTCAAGGTGACCGGCAGCGGCATCACCTTCAAGGACTGCATCTTCCGCGGCGGCACGCCCAGCGGCAATGGGGCGCTGCTCGACACCGAGGACGGCTTCAACACCGTGGTCGAGGATTCTGAGTTCGTTCCGTTGCATCCGGCGGCCACGATCGACGGCGTCTGGGCGAAGAGCACGAAACTCTATCGAGTGAACATCCATGGCACGGTTGACGGCATGAAGGCCGGCCCAAACACTCTCGTGCAGGACTCGTACATCCACGGCACGTCGTGGTTCGCGAGCGATCCGAACCAGGGCGGCGGCCCGACTCACAATGATGGCATCCAGGCGTTCGACGGCGTCTCCGGCATCACGCTGCGGCACAACACGATCGATATGTCGACGTCCAAGGACCCCAACGCGGCGCTGCAGGATTCGGCTTCGAACGTAACCGTCGACAACAACTGGCTCGACGGCGGCGGCTGCACGCTCAACTTCGCCGACCACGGCTCAGCGCTGCCCGGCCTTGCCGTCACGAACAACCGGTTTGGGCGGCACTCCGGCTTCCAATGCCCGATCCTGCTGAGCAACCTGCTCAGCCTGGCCAAGAACTCGGGGAACGTCTGGGTCGACACCGGCTCGCCGATACCCCCG
>DATCXD010000492.1:0-2462 GCA_036566005.1 Micromonosporaceae bacterium
GGCGCGCTGCGGCTGCTGGCGGCGTCCGGCTTGACCACCCGGGACGACGTGCGGGCCGGTCGACGCTCGACCACCGGCGGCACGAAGCAGCCGTCGATGTGATCGTCGACCATGCCGGTCGCCTGCATCAACGCATAGGCCGTCGTCGGACCGACAAAGCGAAAGCCGTGCTTGCGAAGGTCCTTGGCCATCGCCGTGGACTCCGGCGTGGTCGCCGGAACCTCGCCGGAGCGCGGTCGGCGCCGGCCCGCCGGGTCGGGCGCATATGCCCATAGGAAGGCGGCGAGGCCGTCGGGGAGGTCGAGCGCCGCTCGTGCGTTGGCCATCGCCGCATCGATCTTCGCGCGGTTCCGCACTATCCCGACGTCCGTTAGGAGTCGGGCCGCGTCGCGTTCGTCGAACTTCGCGACTGCCGCGATGGAGAAGTCGGCAAAGGCCGCGCGAAACGCCGGTCGCTTGCGCAGAATCGTGATCCACGACAGTCCGGACTGGAACGCCTCCAGCGTGAGCCGCTCGTAGATGCCGTCGTCGGAGCGCACCGGACGGCCCCACTCGTCGTCGTGGTAGGCCCGATAGTCGGCCGTGCTGTCCGCCCACGAGCAGCGGGCGCGACCGTCCTCCCCGACGGCGAGACCCTTCGCGACGACGTGCCGCGGTGCGGCTGGCTCCACGCCCAGCGGTGCATCCGCTTTCGCTTGCCGCTTCCGGCTGACCTGAGCATCCATGGCCGCGACTCTAATGAGCCGCACCGACATCACGGCACCGGTCGCGGCGCTCCCCTCAGAGCGTCCCGTCCTCCACCAGCCGCGCGAAGCGCTTCAATGCCGCTGTGAGGCTCGCCTTGCTGCCGGGCCACATGACCGACCAGGCGAGCCGACCGGCGAGGCCGCCCGGCAACTGGAACCACTCGTGCCAGACCACCTGAGTCCGGGTCGGGCCCATCGCCGTACAGCGCATCACGCCGGGCCCGCGCAGGATCTTGCCGGTGTGCAGGACCTTGACCTGGTACGGCCGGTCGATCGACTCGATCTGCATGATGTCCGTGAGCACGGCCGGGCCGACCGTCGTGACCACCTCCACGGTGCTGCCGACGCCACCGTCACCCTTGGTGATCCTGACGACGGTGAACGGGATCCACTCGCCCTGGCGTTCCCACGCGGTGAGTGCGGTGAATACCCGGTCGGCGGCCGCCTTAACGATCACCGTCGCGGTGACCTCGCTGGTGCCGGGATGTTCGGAGTCGCTCGGGGGTCCGATCGGGCGGGGCGCGTCACTCATCGACCGGTGGCCGCTCGGTCGCCGAGTGCCTGCTCGTCATGATCGGTCCGGTCGGCCGCATCGTTGCGCCGGCCGAGATCCGGCCCGGCCGCGCGCTCCTCGCCCGATCCGGCCGCGCGTTCGTCGCCCGAGTTGGCCGTTGGGCCGTCGGCCACATCGCCATCGTGCTCGACGCCATCGACCGGATCGGTCTCACGATCGGCGTTGCGATCGGTCTCGACCTCGTGAACGGCATCGAGGTCGGTCTCCTCGTCAATGGCGGGCTCGGCATCGATTGCGGTCTCCTCATCAACGGCGGGCTCGGCGGCCGCCGCGTCGACGTCGCCCCGCGAGGCGTGCGAAGGCGAGGTGGTGACGACCGTGGTCCCGCTGCCCCCGAGGGCGCCGTCCCGCGCCTGCCGTAGTGCCTCTGCGTCGTCCATCCGGCCGTCTCGCAACGCGATCACTTCGGCTTCGAGTACGTCGATCAGCTCCTGCTTGTAGCCCACGTCGTATGCGGCGCGGCGCAGCGCGGCGTCGACCTGCACCATCCGGTAGCCGCGGACGACGGTATCGAACCGAATCGACGATATGTCCGACTCCACCAGCGGGCGGGACCCGGGCAGCGGCACGGCGCGGCCATCCGGCTCCTCCGGGTCGAGACCGTCGTCGTTGCCGGTAAACACCCACACGACGAGGTACGCGATCACGGCGACCGTGATGGCCAGCAGCAACAGCAAAACCCAGTGGCGCATGCGTCGATCGTGGCACGCGCCCGCCGGGTAGGCGACCCCGGTACGGTAGAACGACTTCGATGCCGACCCGACGAGGCGACCAGTGGTAGCACAGCCGACCCGACCCGCTACAGCGCTTCGACTTGGTCGCCGTACCTTCGCCCCGGGCGAATTTGCTGTCATGGCGATTGTGAACCGTACGCCCGATTCGTTCTTCGACAAGGGCGCGACGTTCGCCGCTGACGCCGCGATGGCGGCGGTCGACCGCGCGGTGACCGACGGAGCGGACATCATCGACATCGGCGGCGTGAAGGCCGGCCCCGGCGACGACGTGGACGCGGCCGAGGAGTTGCGGCGCACGATCCCCACCATCGTGGCCGTGCGTGCCCGGTTCCCCGACGTTGTGATCTCGATCGACACGTGGCGGGCCGAAGTCGCTCGGGAGGCCGTTGCGGCCGGAGCCGACCTCCT
>DATCXD010000533.1:0-3243 GCA_036566005.1 Micromonosporaceae bacterium
CCGCCGAACGTACCGATCGAGTTGACACTGTTGACCCGGCCCTGCAACTGGATCGGGACCGCGCGCTGACGCACGGTGATCGAGGTCGTGCCCCACACAAATGCATGTGCACCGAACACGAAGAAGATCGACGAAGCGACCCATGGCGACGTCGTGACGGCCAGCCCGAGATGGGTGAAGGTTTCGATGATTAGTCCGGCGCGCATGACGTTGCCGAGACTGACCCGGCGGGTGATCCAGCCGTACAGGGCGGTGCCGAGCAGGCCGCCGGTAGCTGAGACCGTCGTGAGCAGCCCGAAACCGACGGCACCAAGGCCGAGGCGCTGCTGCGCGTAGAGCACCAGGACCGACCAGGCCGCACCGAACGTCACGTTAAAAATCAGGATCGTCAGAACGAGGGTACGGACCGCGGGATGTCGGACCGTCCACCGCACCCCTTCGACGATGTCGTTGCGCAGGCCGCCCGGGCCCGCTGCGGCATGCCCGGATTCGACCGCTGGCAGCGCGATCCTCGACACCAGAGCGACGCCGGCCGCCACGAGCACCATCTCGCTCGCGAACGGCCAGGCACGTCCGACCGCAAACAGCGCAGCGCCGATCGGCGGCCCAATGAGCTGGTTGAGCGTGATGAAGCCGGTCTGCAACCGGGCGTTGGCGATCGCGAGGTCGTCGCGATGCACGAGCATCGGAGCCAGCGTCGCGGACGTGTTGTCGGCAAAGACCTCGGCCGTGGCCAACAATCCAAGGGCCGCGACCGCCTCGACCGCGGTGAGCCGGCCGGCGGCGAGGGCCAGCACGATGGCGATCAGCACCACGGCGCGCAGCCCGTCCGCCGCCATCACGATCCGGCGGCGGTCGCGCCGATCCGACAACACGCCGGCGTACAGGCTGAAGATCAGGGCCGGCGCCCACCGCAGCAATGCGGCCAGCGAGACCAGGAAGGGGTTCTGAGTGAGCGATGCAACCAGCAGAGGGCCCGCTGCTAAGGCGACCCCGTCGCCGAGATTGGTTGTCCAGGAAGAGGCCAGCAACCAGCGGTAACTCGCTCCGAGGCGGGCGGGCGCGACGATGTCGAGGACCTTGCTCACGGGGTGAGCACGCTACCCGTCCGCCCAGAGCACCGCATTCCTATTTCGCGAGCCGGCCGGCTACACGGTCGCGGGTTTGCGTGTCGCGTGACATCGACGATCGCTGCCGACACGACGGGCAACATTAGGCATCGCCGCTCGGCAAGTTGAGTACCGGTTACGCATGCGCAGGCCACGTCGACGAGCCGACCATGTGGCATCGAACGAAGTCGACGCACGGTCGGAGGTCTTGTCGTGAACGGTGAACGCGAACCGACCGCATCGATGCCGTGTCCTCAGCCGATTGCGAACGATCAGCAGCCGTCATCGACCGGTTCACGTTGTGGTCGACCGATGGTGAGATCCTTCATCTCAAGACCCGTTGCGACCGCGGTCATTGGTTCACCATTCCCGTTGACCGCGTTGCGCCATACCTTTGCCCGAACCTCGGCGAGGAATCGGCGCGTCGCGCACGGTTCGCCGGACGTAGCAGCCGATCGATTAGCGAGTTCGTCGAGACGGCATTGAGTTCGTCGTCCTCCGCGCCGACTCGCGCCCGCAGGACGGCATCGACGTGCCCGTGGTTGGCCCGGCGGGATCGCAGCACGCTCGGATTGTCGAAGCCAGCCGGGCTGATGACCGCGAGGAGAGCCTGCGGCCGGTCGAAGTTGATGTGTGCGTTCAAGCCGAAGAGCACATGCCGCAGCGGAGGAAGGTCCGGCTGCTCGCGAGCCGCGTCGAATGCGATCCGCCACGGTCCGGGTACGGCGTCGCCGCGGCGGTCGGCGTCCAGCGCGTTCACGTAGAGTTCGGCGAACGCGAGGTCCCAGCGGCGACGAAGCCGGCGAAGCCGGCGACGAACGTCCACGTGAGCAACAGTAAAGACCGGCCCACCAACCAGAATGCCACGTGGCCGTGATGAGCGTGCCCAGTGGATGATGGTCGCAACGCCAAGCGGCGTCGCGAACATCGCGACCGGAACGAACCCGCCCTTTCACGGCGGGTTCGGATCTCAACGCACGACGTCGACACCCGGTGCCCCGGCCGCCTCTTGTCAACGCGAGTACGGTCTGGGGAGTTGTCACAACTCGTGAGTCGTCAGGAGTCGACACGAATGTTTGGCAAATCATCGTCGTCCGTTACCGAGTCGGGTGAGACCACGCCCGGTGGGCAGGAGGAACGCATCATGAGTTCGCCCGGTATGCGTCGACCACAAGTCTGGGAGAACGTCGATGCGACCGGGCCGGTCGCGCGGACAAACCGGATCGGCGCGGACTGGTCGGCAACCCGTTGGGGTGCGACCGAGCCGACGGATGTGCGCAACACCGACCCTTGGCCGCCGGGCGCGCTGACGGCCGCCAACATTCCCGTGACGGAGCCGTCGACCGAGCGTGAGCAGCCGGCGGCGCCGACGCGACCTACGCGGGCAAGTTCCGCCGCGACGCTGTCGCTGATTGCCGGGTCATTTGCCGTCGCCGCCACGTTGACCGGCCTGCTCGCGCCGCTCGGTTTCGCGGCCGGCGTGGTCGCCGTACTGTTCGGTGTCTTCGCGCTCCGCGCGGTCCGGCGCCCCACCGTCAATGGCCGTGGTCTGATCAGCTTCGGTCTGTTGTTCGGCTTCGTCGCAATCCTGCTGAGCGTGCTTGCCATGAGCCACTCCGCGTCGTGGCTGTCCAACCGCACCGACGAGATCACCGTGGTGCACACCTGGCTCAATGACCACATTCATTGGCTGCGCCGCTGGTAGGTCACGGTCCAGCCCTTTCGGGGGTACGCACAACAACGCGCGCCGAGGCACATCGCCTCGGCGCGCGGCCGTGCCCGGATAGAGGCGGGCCGCCGACGCGTCGGGCCTAGAGGCACCTAGCCGCGGCGTCCGGCCGCCTACGTACCTGGGCCTTTCGGCAATACGTCACCGCTGCCGATGTGACCGACATCCGGCCGCCGAACCATGGAGTCATCAAGGAAAAACCATGAGGAGGCCCGAGATGTTGATCTACCCAGAGGGCATGTTGGCCGTCAGCTCCCAGCACCGCCAGGAAACGCTCGACGAGGCACTGCGCTGGCGGCCGGTCCGGCGCGCACGCCGTACGCGTCGCGATCGGCGCAGAACGCGCGACGGCACCACAAACCCCACTCGTCATGGCGCCGGCGCGGATGCCCAGCCGAACGCGGC
>DATCXD010000570.1:0-7597 GCA_036566005.1 Micromonosporaceae bacterium
CCGCCGACTCGCCGGCCTGGGCGCCGATGTGGCGATCGTGTCGACCACTCGACGGATCCACGAACGCGCCGGCGAGCTGGGCGTCACCGGTTTCGTCGCCGATCTGACACTGGAGGAGGAGGTCGGTGCGCTCGCGGACGCGCTCGCCGAGCAGTACGGTCAACCGCCGGACATCGTCGTCAACAACGCGGGATTGGCCAGCAAGGCCAGCCCGGAGGTGTTGCGGCCGGTGGCCGATCTCAGCATGGACGAGTGGCGATCGGAGATCGACCGCAACCTGACGACCGCGTTTCTGGTGAGTCGCGTCTTCGTCGGTGCGATGGCCGAGCGCGGATGGGGCCGGATCGTCAATCTCGCCGCCACCGCCGGTCCGGTCAACGCGCTGCCGACCGAGGCGGCGTACGCGGCGGCGAAGGCCGGCGTCGTCGGGCTCACGCGCGCACTCGCGATGGAGTTGGTCGCCGACGGCGTGACGGTGAACGCGGTCGCCCCGGGCATCATTCACACCGCCGCCTCGACCCTCGTGGAAATTAAGCAGGGCCTTGGTACGCCGATTGGCCGCCCCGGCATGCCGGACGAGGTCGCGGCCGCCATCGCGTTCCTCTGCTCGCCCGGAGCGTCCTACATCACCGGCCAGATGCTCGTCGTCGACGGCGGCAACAGTGTTCGACAGGCGCAATACCGCTGATCCGGCGCGGCCGAGCGGCTCGTGATCAGGCCGCGTCGACGCGCGTGCGCACCGGCCGCGTCAACTACTGCTGGTGACGCCGGCAACGATCAGCAGAGCGGTGAATGCGAAATCCAGGTAGCCGATGACCAAGGCAGCGGTCGCGAACTCGCGGCCGGATTCACCGGTCCGCGCGATCTGCCGTGACGGCTCTTCCTCCACGGAAGCGGCCGTGGTCGCGCCCGAGGACGGATGATGGCGGTAATGCGCCGGACCCACCCGGCCGTGAGCACTTTCACCGCGATCGAACCTCGGCGGACCTTGGCCACACCGGTGAGCCGCCGCGATACTGCTAGGTAACTCGTCGGTAACGGTTCAATGCCAACGGAGGCTACTGCCATGGCTCGCCTTGCCCAGACCGCCGGCCTGACCGACATCCAGGTCTCGATCATCGATACGGTCCGTGAGTTCGTGGACAAGGAGATCATTCCGCACGCCCAGCAATTGGAGCACGCGGATGAATATCCGGCCGACATCGTGGCCGGGATGCAGGAGATGGGTCTGTTCGGCCTCACGATCGCCGAGGAGCACGGCGGCCTGGGCGAGTCGTTGCTGACCTACGCGCTCGTGGTCGAACAGCTGTCCCGCGGCTGGATGTCGATCTCCGGCATCGTCAACACGCACTTCATCGTGGCGTACCTGATTTCGCAGCACGGCTCGGCCGAGCAGAAGGCGAGGCTGCTGCCGAAGATGGCCACCGGCGACGTGCGCGGCGCGTTCTCGATGTCCGAACCAGGCTGCGGCTCGGACGTGTCGGCAATCCGCACCAAGGCCGTGCCAGAGGGTGACGGCTTCGCCATCAACGGACAGAAGATGTGGCTGACCAACGGGAGCCATGCGTCGGTGGTGGCGACGCTGGTCAAGACGGACACCGGAGCGGATTCGGTCTATGGCAACATGACCACGTTCCTGCTCGAGAAGGCACCCGGATTCGGCGAGACGGCGCCGGGTCTCACCATTCCCGGCAAGATCGAGAAGATGGGCTACAAGGGCGTCGAGACGACCGAGATGGTCTTGGACGGTCATGTGGTGAGCGGAACCGCTGTGCTAGGCGGGGCCGACGGGGTTGGCCGGGGCTTCTATCAGATGATGGACGGCATCGAGGTCGGCCGCGTCAACGTCGCCGCCCGCGCGTGCGGCATCTCGCTGCGGGCGTTCGAACTAGCCGTCGCGTACGCCCAACAGCGCCAGACGTTCGGCGCGCCGCTCTACAAGCATCAGGCGATCGCGTTCAAGATCGCAGAGATGGGTACGAAGATCGAGGCGGCGCACGCCCTCATGGTCAACGCCGCGCGTCTGAAGGACTCGGGACAGCGCAACGACGTCGAGGCCGGCATGGCGAAGCTGCTCGCGTCCGAGTACTGCTCCGAGATCGTGCAGGAGTCCTTCCGCATCCACGGCGGTTACGGCTACTCCAAGGAGTACGAGATCGAGCGGCTCATGCGCGAGGCGCCGTTCCTGCTGATCGGCGAGGGCACATCGGAGATCCAGAAAACGATCATCTCGCGCGGTCTGCTGAAGGAGTATCGCGCCTGATCGCGTACTAGCGGCTCGAACGCGGGGGCGCTACAGCTTCGTCAGGGCGCGGATCGCGCGTTCGACCGCGATGCAGTGGTCCTCGACGTAGTCAAGGCCGCCCGCGATAGCGATCTCGCGCGCTTCGGCGGAGGCGATGCCTTGCTGGAGCCACAACGCATCCGCGCCGATCGCGACGGCTTGCCGGGCGATCGGCGGAGTGTCGGCCGACGGTCGGAAGACATTGACCAGGTCGACGTGCTCGGGGATGTCGGCCAGCGTCGGATAGCACCGGACACCCCACAACTCGTCGGCGTACGGATTGACCGGAATGATCTGCCAGCCAAAACGCATGATCTGCCGAGGCACGGCGTGCGCCTCCTTACCGGGGTCCCGGGAGGCGCCGACGACGGCGATCGTGGTCGATTCAGCGAGGATCTGCTCTGCGGTTCGCACACCGAAGAATGTACGTCGGCCGAAGTGTGCCCGACATCCATGGTGCACTTCGGGTCGACCGGTCCCGGGACGCACATGTGGCCGGGCCCTGCGGGGGACCCGGCCACATGTGTGCTCGTTGCCGTCCGGAAAGTCGTGGTTGGAACTCGCCTCAGCTGGGGCTCGACTCGGCCGTCTTGCGCACCTCGTCCATGTCGAGCTGCTGTGCCTGCTCGATCAGCGACTCGATGTACGGCGCCGGAATGCCACCCGGCTGCTGGTACAGGATGACACCGTCCCGGACGACCATGAGCGTCGGGATCGACTGGACACCGAAGCGCTGCGCGAGCGCGGGCTGAGCGTCAATATCGATCTTGCCGAATACGACTCCGTCGTCCTTGTGCTTGCCCGCTACGTCCTCGAAGACCGGCGAGAAGCGGTGGCACGGCCCACACCAATCGGCCCAAAAGTCGACGAGTGCGATCCCGTCGCCGGTGAGCTCCTCGAAGTTGGTCGCGGTCAATTCCTGGGCGGCCATTCGGCGCCTCCGTTCATCTCAAGTCTTTACGGTGGGTGTAACGAAAGCCGTCACGGCGCCATTCCCGGCCGTCTCGTCGGCACGGGTAACACAGCACACACCGCGCGCCGGTGCGACAGATGGGGCTCGCGAGCTGGGCTTCGACCGGGAGCCGCTGAAGGCTGGGGGCCCGGCCAAGACCCTTGCGCAGGTGAGGCGTCGACCTGGGCGCTAATCGCGACAGTGGGTACTGCGACAATCCGCACTCTGAGTGACGAAAGTTATTACTGAGCGGTATTTAAGCTTACGATCGCATAACTGTGATTGCCATCACTGTCGTCGATACGCCTCCGTACCGCACACTGGGATCACAAGAGCGTGGGCGGCGGGCGCCGGGGAGGGCCCCGCCGTTCATTGCGTCCAGGGTGCGGCATGCTTGCCGTACCCCTTTTTTGTATCTCAGTTTGTGTCCATTGGCTGGCCAGTCGGAGGTCGGAATGCAGTTCGGGCGGTATTTCGAGGAGTTCGAGATCGGCGCTGTCTATCGGCACTGGCCGGGCAAGACCATCACCGAGAGCGACGACCATCTGTTCTGCCTGATCACCATGAACCACCATCCACTCCATCTCGATGCGCACTACGCGGAAACATCGACCGCGTACGGGCGCAACGTCGTCGTGGGCAACCTGGTCTACTCCCTTCTCCTCGGGATGTCGGTCGCGGACGTCAGTGGCAAGGCAATCGCCAATCTGGAGGTCGAGTCGCTGCGGCACGTGGCGCCGACGTTCCACGGCGACACGATCTACGGCCAGACGACGGTGCTCGACAAGAGGGAGTCCTCGTCCAAGCCGGATCGGGGCGTGGTCACGGTCGAGACCCAGGGCTACAAGCAGGACGGCACGCTCGTGTGCACGTTCCGCCGGCGCGTGATGGTGCCGAAACGGGCCTACGCCACCGACGACGGCCAGCCGAGCTTTCCGGAGCCGGCGGGCGGCTGACCACCGGTTCGCGCGATCGACTTGCCGCGCGACGCTGTGGCCGGCTTATGCTGGGCCCGGAGGTCGTTATGCGCAGCCCCGACACCGACGCCAACCGGTTCAGCACGGTCTTCATCGACACGACGATCACGCGATATACGCGAGCCGAGTGGGATCTTTTGGTTCGCCTGCCGGGTCGGATGGTCGCCGCGGCGACGTCAGACGAGAACACCGGCGCCCGGCACGCCGTGCTCGAGGCCCTGGCTGGCCTGAATGCCATCGCCGCGGGCCGCGGTTCGCCTAATGCTCTGGTACGGCAGGTCGTCGGCACGATCTACGCGGAGTTGGATTTCGACTCGCCGTCGTCACGGGACGTCGGCGCGGCCGACGAAATGACCAGCTTCGCGCCGATTCTCGCCGCCTGCCGGCAGGCCGCCGCCATTCTCGTCGAGCACGCAAGCGAGGCCGACCGACTCGCGTACGAGAAGTGGCTGGAGTCGATCGCAATCGGGGTCTGCGACGCGTTGCCGATGACCGGTGACCTCGGAGCGGCCATGAGGCGAGTGGCGACCGAGCGGTATCTGTTGGCCGAGCTGGCGGACGCATTCCGCTGAACGACTCCGCCCGGCGTAGCGCGGGCGCCGCCGATCGACCGGCGCGCGGTCGCGCTGGGGCCACCCCGTACCCTCTGGCTCTTGTGAGCGCAAGTACGACAGATCCGGGCGATGCCGACGACATCGACCCGCGCGGCGTTGGGGTTGGACCATGGCCGGGTCCGTGGCCCGACGACGAGCGGTTCGATCCGGTGCTATTGGAGGCGGGCGACCGGCGCAACGTCGTGGATCGCTACCGATACTGGCGGCGAGAGGCGATCGTGGCCGACCTCGATGCGCGCCGGCACGACTTCCATGTCGCGATCGAGAACTGGCAACACGACATGAACATCGGCACCGTGGTGCGCAACGCGAACGCGTTTCTGGCGCGCGAGGTGCACGTGATCGGTCGTCGCCGGTGGAACCGTCGCGGTGCGATGGTCACCGATCGCTACCAGCACATTCGTCATCACGGGACCATCGAGGAGTTCGTGGCGTGGGCGCACGAGTCACGACTGACGGTCGTTGGGATCGATAACCTGCCCGGCGCGAACGCGCTGGAGTCGGCCGACCTGCCGCGGGCCTGTGCGCTCCTGTTCGGCCAGGAGGGGCCCGGTCTGTCCGAGGCCGCGCGGCTGGCCTGCGACGACGTGTTCTCGATCGCGCAATTTGGTTCGACGCGTTCCATCAATGCGGGTGTGGCGAGCGGCATCGCGATGCACGCTTGGATCCGTACACATGTTGTCGCGTCCACTGACGGGTCGCGTTCCGGCGGCGGCGCATCTTCAGGCGCGGGCGCAGCGCCGAAAGCCACCTGAGAATCTCCGACTTTTTGTCGCATCCGGCTACCGCTCGGCGAAACAGTCTGGCCGTATTCTGCGGGTAGGCTGCACAAACGGGTTAACCGGCCGGTAATGGGACGTCTGTGCCAAGATCGCGCGATCGGCTATCGTACGGGATGATCTTCTGATGAAGTTCTCCATCGATGATTCAACGCAACACGCTCAACTGATACTGTAAGCACTGCCGCGGCAGCGCCTACACACCGCCGTAGCGCAGAGGGGGATGGCCCGAGATGGTCAAAAAGGTCCTCACGTGGTGCTTTGTCGCCTTCCTGGTGTTTTTCGTGGCATATCGGCCAGAGAATGCGGCAGCGGTTTTCAAGTCCCTGGGCAGCGGCGTTGTCGACATCGCCCAGGGTTTCGGTGACTTCTTCTCCAGCCTCGTCGCCTGAGGCTCGGACTAGCCCGGGTCCACGATGCCGCCGCGAGATCCCGATCCAGGCGAATACCCGCGGGATGACGAATACGCCGACGAATACGCGCGCCGCGGATACGGCGACGGCGATCCGCAGACCGAGGAGATCCGCACCGAGCCGGTCTACGAAGAGGAAATAGCCCCGCTGCATTACGACGCCTCGGGCGTGCTGCGCCCGGGCCGTGTCCTGCAGGTCGAGGAGGAGCCCAGCACCCTTGTGGCTCGCTACCTCTTTCCGACCGAGAAATTCCGTGGCGAGTGGCGTAAACACTGGACGTACCTGTTCGACCAATTCGCGTATGCGGCGCTGGCCACGTTCATCTTCGGCTGGCTCTGGGGATTCCTGGTCAAACATCGTCAGGGCACCGCGACCGGCGTCGTGATCATCGTCTGGATCCTTGTGATGATCTTCATTACGTTCAAGGTCGCCGACTGGTATTACGACCGGTTCATCCTGACTAACAAACGGATCATGGCGGTCCGGGGCATGGTCAGCCGTACGGTCGCGATGATGCCGCTGCTGCGCGTGACGGACATGAAGTACGAGCAGTCAGCCACCGGCCGCCTGTTCAACTACGGCACGTTCGTGCTGGAGTCGGCCGGTCAGGAGCAGGCACTGCGCGAGGTCAAGCACCTGCCCAACCCGAACGAGCTCTACCTGCGCATCGTTGAGGAAATGTACGAGCCTGAGGCGGTCGAGGCGAAGCTCGCGGCACGCAGCGCCGATCTGGACGACGATGGCTCGTAGGCGGAGCTGTCCGGTGCCGCGTCACGTGGCGCCTTGGCCCGGCCGCACTTGTACGGGAGTTGGCCGGCTTGCGCGCGCTGGACCCGGCATGTTCCGTACAGTTGCGCCGACGGGTATGGTGATCATGGCCGCGTAGGGCCATTGGCCTAGGGCCATTGCTGAGAGTCGCATGAGGTTTTTCGCAGTTGATACCAAAATGCGCTCCGGCCCAGGCAACCTCAGAAGGATCGATGGCGTCTTCTATAACGTGACCGTGCTGACTCGCCATCCGAAGAACGACGGAACGCCGGAGGAACCAGGCCGTGGCGCGCTCGGTCGCCCCGAATCCCGTCGGGGCCGGTCGGCCAAGCGGAAATCCGGCTGGGCGAGCGTGACGGAGGACGACGCGGCCGAGGCCGCGAAACGGAGCGGCACAACCGGGAGTGCCGCGATCGGTACCGCACCGATCGCCCGGGCCGGTACCTCACGGACCGCCCAGCCCGGCCCAGCGGACCGGGCCGACCCGACCGCCCAGCGTGGCCCGGTAGCCCAGCCAGGGCCGGCGGTCCAGCCCGGTCAATCGGGCCCATCCGCCCTACCGGATCCATCCGTGCGGCCGGGCGTATCCGTACAGCCGGGCGTATCCGCGCAACCGGGCCCGGTAGCCCGAGCCAGCGCAGCGGTCCGAGCCAGCGACCCGGAACATGCCCGGGTCCCGGCTCGCGCTTCGGACCGGGCCGGGGCTTCGGAACAGGCCCGTGCCCAGGGCAGCGCGGCCCAACCGGTGCGGGCTAAGGCAAACGCGGCGGACCAGGCTCGCGCCGCAAACCCGGCCGGAGCCGCAAACCC
>DATCXD010000581.1:0-7844 GCA_036566005.1 Micromonosporaceae bacterium
GGCCTATCGAGGCGCCGCTCCGACCGTCAGCGCCGCCCGGCCCGCGGCCACGGTTCGACAGGCCGGCGGAGCGGTGACGCAGTCGGACGCCGAGACGTCGGGCGAGCAACTCCCGGACGGACTCGACCGATATGCCGTCCATGAGCTCTCGGGAGAGTGTGGGTGCCGGCACGCCCATCCGGACCTCGTCGGCCATCTGTGAGCGATCGCTATGTCCTTCGCATACGCCGCTGCGGACGTTCCGCGCGATCACACTGCGGATGGCGCGCCGCGATCCTGTCGGCCGCGCTTCTCATGTTCGTCCAGTCGATCTCGACGTTCGAGGTGCCTAGCTGATCGGCGTACCGGCCCGGCATTTCGTCTTCGTCACTCGGATTTACTCGGCGCGATTTACTCGGCGCCACAGAGCTTTTCCCCGAACTATTGCACGGTCCGGATACTCGGCGTATTCGTGTTGGTGGTTGCGTGCGCCTGTCTCCGGCGCTCTGGTAGGCCGCGAGTTCGCGTTCCTCGGAGTCCGGATAGAGGCGTACGACTCCGTGTGGCCGCGGAGTTTCCGCCGTCGACCGATGTGTCATGGCTCGGGAAATTTCGGCCTTACCAATTGTCCATTCTTAACCAAGCCGGTGGCATGTACATATCCGTCCGGCTCGTGATCCTCCGATCTTGCAACGAAATGCGGGCTCCCGGCGAAGCGTCGAAAAGCTACAAGATCGAAGAGGCCAAACGATTCGGTCGTACCGCGGACCGGATGTCCTCTCATGTGCCGGCGTCGCGTGCACTCTAAGGGATTAGTCATCAGACCTTTAGTCTCTAGGACCGTCTAGCGCTCTGAACAGCCAGTGAATCGGCCATGTTGACGTCGGTCCCTGTGCACGTCGCCGGATTGTGAGAACATTGCGCCGTGAGCGACACCACCAAGACAGTGGCGAAAGTGGCGCCGCGCGCCAACGGCGATTTGTATACAGCCGTGTCGTCGAGCCGCATGTCCGAGGCGATCGTCGACCAGATCCGTGGACTCATTCGTAGCGAACAATTGCGGCCGGGTGACCGGTTGCCGAGCGAGCGCGATCTGGGCGAGCGGATGGGCGTCAGCCGAGTGACCATCCGCGAAGCCATGCGCGTGCTCGAGGCTGGCGGGCTCATCGAGATCCGGGTCGGCGCTCGCGGTGGAGCGGTTGTCACGTCGCCGTCGTCGACGAGGCTGGGCTCTGGCCTGGCCGACCTGATCAGCCTGTCCCCACTGACCGCGGGCGAGGTGACCGAGGCGCGCCAGGTGTTCGAGGTGGGCATCATCCCACTCGTGGTGGAGCGGGCGACCGAGCAGGACCTGACCGAGTTGCGGGAGATGGTGGCGCAGCACCAGGCGGCGCTGAAGAACGGCGAGTACGGGATGCCCATGTCGGCCGCGTTCCACGCGCGGGTCGCCGCGTGCACCCACAACGCGGCCATCGAGATGCTGGTGCACTCGTTCCACGGACCACTGTTGATGTCACTGCGCGAAGCGCAGGTCGCAGCCCCGCTGATGGGGCATCGCGGCGCGAACGAACACCGTGACTTCGTGGAAGCGGTAGCGAGGCGCGACCTCGAGCGGGCCGAAGAGATCATGCGAACCCACCTCGGCCGGACGGCCCGACGAGTCGCGCGCCTCAAAGCAACTCGGGCTCGCGAAGCAAAGCCGTAGTTGCAACCCAGCGTCGTCGAATCGAGGCGAGCCTAGCAACACTAGGACGCCAACCGCCGCGAAGAGCCGCTGCGGTCCAACCGGTGCCATCCTCCGGTGCCGGTCGCGACGCGCCACTCGGCTCCCCTGGTGGCGCGGCGAAGATCGGCCCGATCGGCGCGGATACCCCGCTCGCACAGCAAACGGCCACGACCTGACGAGTCGCCCGCCGCGAGGGAATCCCTTGTACGGCCCTGCGATACGGTCGGAGCCATGACAGACGGCCTTCTCGGTGCACGTGGACGTGGAACGCTCGTGACTCTGCGACGGGATGGCCGACCGCAGTTGTCCGTCGTCGACTACACATTCGATCCCGCGACTCGGATCATCCGCTTCTCTACTACCGATGACCGTGCAAAGACGCGCAACCTCCGCCGCGATCCCCGCGCGAGCTTCTACATTCTCGCCGCCGACGGCTGGACCTACACCGTGGCCGACGGGACGGCATCGATGACGCGGGTCGCATCCGACCACGGAGATGCGACCGTCGAGGAACTGATCGACGTGTACCGGCTCATCGCGGGCGAGCATCCCGACTGGGACGATTATCGGCGCGCGATGGTGGCCGACCGCCGCCTGGTCGTACGGATCCAGGTCGAGCGCGTGTACGGCACCGCGCAATAACGAGCCGGCCAACCGGCTAACTGGCCGGCCGATCGGCGGACCCGCTCACCGGATCAGACAGAACTCGTTTCCCCCCGGCCCCTGCGAACGGGGGCGTCGTCGCCGAGCGACCGGCCTAGCGTCGGCCAGTACGGTGAGCTCGTCCCGGACGGCCACGACGCGCGCACCGAGATCCACGAGCCGATGCGCCTCTCGGCCGACATCCGCCCAGCGCAGGTCGAGCTGGACGCGGGGCCGCCCAGGATCGTGCGAGCGACGCCGGACGGGCGCAGCCGACCACAATGTCGCCAATGGTGGCCATGTCGGTCATTGTGGTCGGCATGGCACGCACGTCGCCCCTGAAATTGTTGGCCGAGGGTGGGTAGTACATGGCCCGACCCGATCGTCGTACCGTCGAGCCCGCTGGATGGGCGGTGCGAGAATCCGATCGGGAGGAAGCCATGAAATACCTGATGTTGGTCTGCGTCGACGGACCGTTCGAGGCCGACCCGGCCGAGCTCAACGTGCAACCGTGGCTCGACGAGATGCACGCGCGGGGCATTCGGCTAACTGGCGACCGGCTCCGACCGGCCACCGACGCCACCACCGTCCGCGTACGAGGCGGCGAAACCCTGCTGACCGACGGGCCGTATGTGGAGACGAAAGAGCAGATCGGCGGGTTCGACATCATCGAGTGCGCGAATCTCGACGAAGCCATCGAGGTCGCGTCCAAGCACCCGATCGCGAAATTCGGCATGATCGACGTCCGGCCGTTCTGGACCGAAGACTGACCAAGTTCAGACGACCGACGACATGACCGAGGCAACCGACCCAACCAGCCCCTCCGGCGCAACCGGCGCAACCGGAGGGACCGTCGCCGCGGCGATCACGACCGCGTACGAACAGGAATGGGGCCGGATCGTGGCGACACTGATCCGGCTCACCGGCGACTGGGATCTCGCCGAAGAGTGTGCGCAGGACGCGTTCGCGACCGCGCTCGAGCGGTGGCCCCGGGACGGCGTGCCGGAACGTCCCGGGGCGTGGCTCACGACGACAGCCCGCAACCGCGCCCTCGACCGGATCCGGCGCTCGGCGACCGAAGCGAGCAAGCTCCAGGAGGTGGCCCGCGTGGCGGATCGCGGCGACGACCGGGTGACCCTCGACGACTTCCCGGACGACCGACTGCGGTTGATGTTCACCTGCTGCCACCCGGCTCTCACTATGGACGCGCAGGTCGCGTTGACGCTGCGTACGCTCGCCGGCCTCACGACGGCGGAGATCGCCGGCGCATTCCTCGTCAGCGAGCACACGATGGGTCAGCGCCTGTTCCGGGCCAAGCACAAGATCCGTCACGCCGGTATCCCGTTCCGAGTGCCGCCCGCCCATTTGCTGCCCGAGCGCACGTCGGCGGTCCTCGCGGTGCTGTATCTGTTGTTCAACGAGGGTTACGCGGCCAGCGGTGGCACAGATCTCGTGCGGCAACGCCTGACCGCGGAAGCGATCCGCCTCGGGCGCCTGCTCACCGCGCTCATGCCGGACGAACCCGAGGCGTCCGGTCTCCTCGCGCTCATGCTGCTGCACGACGCAAGACGGCCCGGCCGTCTCGATGCGCACGGTGACCTCGTGCCCTTGGAGGACCAGGACCGGACCAGCTGGAATCGACCCCAGATCGATGAGGGCATCGCGATCCTGGAACGAACGCTGCGCCGCCAGAGCCCGGGCATCTACCAGATCCAGGCGGCCATCGCCGCGTGCCATGCCGAGGCGCCCGTAGCGGCCGAGACCGATTGGGCCCAGATCGCTTTGCTGTACGACGAATTGGCGCGACTGGCTCCCGGTCCGATCGTGGAGTTGAACCGTGCCGTCGCGGTCGCGATGGCGGACGGGCCGTTGGCCGGGCTCGACCTCGTCGAGGCGCTCGTTCAGTCCGGACAACTCGCCGGCTATCACCTGCTGCCGGCAACGCGGGCCGATCTGCTTCGCCGGCTCGATCGGCACGCCGAGGCGGCGGACGCCTATCGCGAGGCGCTCGATCTCGCCACCGCCGAACCGCAGCGCCGCTACCTCGAACGCCGTCTCACCGACTCGGTGGCGGCGGCCGACGGGGCCGCGAATCAACGGCAGTCGGGCTGACGATCGGAGGGCCCGCGGTCACGCCAGCGTCTCGGGCAGGCTGAACGCGGCGAACACGCGAGCGACGACGTCAGCGGCTTGGGCCGCTACGGCGGTTTCGTCAAACCCTTGAGTCACGTACGTGTAGCGGCGGTGTCACGGAAAACGTAACTGTTCAGTTGGTTCCGGGTAGCCAGGTCTGTCCAGCATGGAGTCGAGTGAGTGCGTCGAGGGCGTTGATGCCGTGTTTGCGGGCTGTGGATAGGTAGCTGCGGATCGCGCAGAAGGTTTCCGCGCCGGTCCAGGTGCGTAGCCCGCCGGAGATCTTCTGGCGAAGTTTGACCATGCGGATGTCGCGTTCGGCGAGGGAGTTGTCGAACGGCACCCGTAGGTCGTGGGCGAAGCGCAGCACGTCGGTGGCGAACCCGCCGAGGCGGGCCAGCAGGTTCGCCGCGGGTGATCGGGCACCGTGTCCGGGCGGGCTGGGGTTGGCGGCTTTGCCGACGTCGATGATCTGCTGGTAGCGATGTCGGTATACGGCGAGCAGGCGTTCTTCGATGGCGTGCGCGCCGACGGTGCGGGCATGCCGGGTGGTGTCGTTGATCTCGCACAGCAGTCGGATCATCGCCTCGGCCCAGGTTTGGTCGGGGTCGATGTCGAGGATCCCGGCGAGTTCGCGCAGGTGGTGGGCGTTGCACAGGGCATGCGCGCGGCCGTAGCGGCGATACGGGGTATAGCCGTCATGTACCGCGATACCCGTGAACACGGGTAGCACGCCGGCGGCGGCGATCGCGTCGTGACCTCGCGATATGTGGACCCGGAACAGGGACAGCCACTCGGTGGACGCCGAGTGGACCCAGGCCGAGCCGGCGGCGACCCGCAGCCCGGTCTCATCGAAATGCGCGACCGGTGCGGCGGCGATCTGGTCGCGGACCGCTTCCAGGAACGGGGTCAGCCCCTCGCTCGTGCGGGTCATCACCGTGACCAGGGTGCCGACCGACATCCCGACACCGAGCAGATCCGCGAGGGCCTCGACGGCACGCTCGTAGGGCAGATGCTGGTAGCCGACCAGATACGCGCCGACCGCGCGGACCTGTGGCCCATACTGAGCAGGCGCACCCACCCCGGCCGGCGCGGCCGCCATCGTCGTCACACCGCACCGACAGCGGCGGTGCTGCAGCCGATGCTCGACCACCCGCATCTGGATCGGGGGCAGGTCGAAGACCTGCCGGGCCTCCACCGAGGTCACCGGCGCGCGCCGCAACGAAGCGCCGCACCCACCGCAGGCTGACGGGTGATGGGTGAGCACCTCATCGGGCCGCTCGACCTGTCGCAGCGTGAACCCCGCCTCGCCCGGCTGTTTACCCGGCGCACGACCCGTAGGCTCGCGCCGCGACCGCGGCGGCGGCTTGACCGGCCCATCCGACGACGGTGGCCTCGACGACGTCCGCGAGTCCTTGCGCAGCAACGCCTCCAGCTCAGCGACCCGTGCCGTCAACACCCCGATCCGAGCGTCACGCTCCCTCAACGCCTCGTCCAACCGGGCAAGCCGCTCCAGCAGCTCCGCAATGGACGACGAGTCGGACACGGCGGCAAGGATGCCCCAAAACAGCAGCAAGATCAAGTCAGTGAATCTCAGGAACCTGCTGAACAGTTACCGGAAAACTCATCGATCGACCTTCGGGCGGCGGCGTAGGGTGGCCGGGCTGCTGAATGTGCGAAGGGGGCGAGATGGCGTACCCGCCGATCGAGCCGTACGAGACCGGCATGATCGACACTGGCGACGGTCAGCAGATCTATTGGGAGACCTGCGGAAATCCGGACGGCAAGCCCGCCCTCGTGGTGCACGGCGGACCCGGATCCGGGTGTACGCCCGGCATGCGCAAGGCATTCGATCCGCAACGTTATCGGATCATCCTGTTCGATCAGCGCGGTTGTGGTCGGAGCCGGCCGCACGCCAGCGATCCGACTACCGACATGTCAACCAACACTACCGACCACCTGCTCC
Source organism: Micromonosporaceae bacterium (assembly GCA_036566005.1). Classification (GTDB taxonomy): domain Bacteria; phylum Actinomycetota; class Actinomycetes; order Mycobacteriales; family Micromonosporaceae; genus DASQPR01. The sequence continues at coordinate 6,447 of DATCXD010000581.1, forward strand.
GCGACATGGAGCAGTTGCGCGATCATCTCGGCGTCGATCGCTGGCTGCTGTGGGGCGGATCGTGGGGCGCGACACTCGCGCTCGCGTATGCCGAGCGGCATCCGGCCCGCGTTTCGGAGATCGTGCTGGTAAGCGTGACGATGAGTCGACGTACGGACATCGACTGGCTGTATCGCGGCGCCGGTCGTTTCTTCCCCGAGGCGTGGGCGCGCTTCCGGGATGCCGTCGGCGCCGACGACTACCGGCTGCCGACCGACTCGAAGCCGGCCATCGAAGGGTTGCTGTCCGCCTATGCCGAGCGCATGGGCGACGCCGAACGAGCGGTACGAGAACATGCGGCGGCCGAGTGGTGCGCCTGGGAAGATGCCCCGATCTCGATGGAGGCGAACGGTGCGCCGGGCGCATATTCGGCGCGAGTGGACGACGCTCGGCTCGCCTTCGTACGGATCTGCGCGCACTACTTTTCCCACGGCGTGTTCGTCGAGGAGGGCGCGATCCTGCGTGACGCGGGCCGCCTCGCCGGCATTCCCGGTGTGCTGATCCACGGGCGTCAGGATCTCGGTAGCCCGGCCGTCGTCTCGTGGGAACTCGCCCGGGCGTGGCCCGATGCGGAGTTGCGGATCATCGACGACTCCGGCCACACCGGCAGCGACTCGATGGCGCACACGATGTTGGCGGCATTGGACCGTTTCGCCGGAACGTGACTCGCCAGCCAGCGTAAGCCTGGTGGCCGGCGGCGCATCAGCCGACGGCGGCTCAGCCCGGGAACGGCTCGAGGCCCATCCGCGCGCGCACCTGCGGTCGGCGCAGCGGCGGCACGGTGGTCGGCTCCTGGCGACGCGGCGGCAAGTCCGCGAGCAACCGCGCGACGACCTCGGCGATTTCCGACTCGGCCACGTGCATCAGCTTCGACGTCGTCTCGTTGGGCTTCGCGACACCGGTCACCTTGCGCACGAACTGGGTCGCCGCGGCGGCGATCTCCTCGCTGGTCGCCGGCGGCTCGAGTCCCCGGAGGATCGTGATGTTTCGACACATGACACCAACCTACGTCGGCCGTACGACCGGCGGCGGCGGCCACCTCACGGAAGATCAGCCGTCACGGAAGAGCGCCCACCTCACGGAAGAGCGGGTACGGCGCGACTACCGAATCGGGCGGGCCCGCTCGTACTGCGGCGCCCAGTAGACATCGTCGCCCAACTCGTACGCGGCCCGTTGCGGCCACGTCGGCTCGCGCAGCACCGCGCGCGCGAGAAACACGGCATCGGCCGACCCGTCGGCGAGCACCTCCTCGGCCTGCGCGGGCTCCGTGATGAGCCCGACAACGCCGACTGGCAGGCGGCTGCGCCGGCGGATGGTACGCGCGAACGGCACCTGGTACCCGGGGCCGAGCGCGATCTG
>DATCXD010000584.1:0-5951 GCA_036566005.1 Micromonosporaceae bacterium
TGCGCGAACATGGCGCTCGTTCCGGCGAGCGCCCGAGCCGGACAGGTCCCCCTCGAACGGGCGGCCGGCCTGAACGCCAGCGCCAACCGGACGGCCCTGCTGCTGGGCGCCCCCATCGCTGGCGTGCTGGTCACCGTCACCAACGCGGCCACGGTTGTCCTGATCGACGCCATCACGTTCGCGGTCGCGGCGATTGTCGTCGCCGCCGGCGTGCGTGGGATCGATCCCGACGCCCGTTCGGCGTCACCCGACGTCGACGAACCCGCGGCCGTACGGGACGCGCCTGGTGTCCTGCGACGTTACGGCCGCGACCTGGCCGACGGGCTGCGCTTCCTCGGCCGCGATCGGCTGCTGCTCGGCATCGTCGCCATGGTCGCCGTCACGAACCTGCTGGACCAGGGCCTGTCGGCCGTGCTGTTGCCGGTCTGGGTCCGCGAACAGTTGCACAGCGCCGCGGCGCTCGGCGTCCTCGGTGGAGCGATGGGTCTCGGCAGCGTCATCGGCAACCTCGCCGGCGCGTGGCTCGGGCCGCGTGTGTCGCGCCGCGGCCTGTACAGCGTGGGCAATCTCGTCGGTGGCGCGCCGCGGTTCCTCATCGTCGCGATCGCGTCGACGCTGTCGCCGGTGCTCGCCGTCAGTTTCGCCGCCGAAATCTTCAGCGGTTCGCTGAACCCGGTGATCGGCGCGACGTCCTACGAACGCATTCCCCCGCATATGCAGGCGCGCGTGCTCGGCGTGATCCGGGCGAGTGCCTGGGTCGGCATTCCGTTCGGCGCGCTGTTCGCCGGTGTGCTGGCGGACGCGACCAACGTCCGGTTGGCGATCGCGATCTCCGGTGCGGCATACCTGCTCACGACGCTGGCGCCGTTCGTCTTCCCGACGTGGCGCCAGATGCGCCGGCCCGATCCGGTCGACGCGGACACCGAACGCCGCACCCCAGCCACCGCCTGACACGGCGATGAGCGGGCCTCTTCCCCAAGCCGGCCCCCTCATCGCTCATGGTCACTCTATGCCGCGTCCCTCGGGCGGCTGTATCGCACCTCGGTCACGACACCTTCTCGACCAGTTCGGCCAGTCGCGCCCAGCTTTCCCGCGCGCCCGACTCCATGCCGGAGGCGACCATGCCGTCGCGATCGGCCTGCGACTGAAACACCGACGTCGCGGTCAGCCGGGTGCCGCCGTCGACCGTCTCGTACGTGGTCGTCTCCAGCAGCACATGGCCCGGCATGCCCTCGAACTCGAACGTGTCGACAACCCGCTCCGGCGCGACGACCTCATGGTAGACGCCGTGGAACGCGAACTCGTTGCCCTGCTGATCCCGCTGTACGTAACGCCACTGGCCGCCCGACCGTACGTCGGCCTTGTCGACGGTCGTCGCGTACTCGCTCGGTCCCCACCACTGGGCAATGTGCTCCGGATCGGTGGCAACCCGGAAAACCAGGTCGCGGGGTGCGGCGAAGACGCGGCTCATAGTGATTTCCTGGCGGTTCGGCTCGACAGTGAAGGTCGTCTCGCCGGTCATGGTCTCGTTCATGATGTGGAGCCCTTCTCTTCGATGGCGCGCCGCTCGGGCGCGGCGCCGGATTGCAGGTCGCGCAGATGTGCGGCCATGCGGTCGAACCGGCCCTCCCATGCCTGGCGGTGCTCGTCGATCCATCCGCCGGCGTCGACGAGCGGTGCTGCCTCGAGCCGGCACGGCCGGAACTGTGCATCGCGACCGCGCGTGATGAGGCCGGCCCGTTCGAGCACCTTGAGGTGCTTCGAGACCGCCTGGAGGGTCATCGCGAACGGCGTGGCCAATTCGTTCACCGTCGCCTCCCCCGATGCCAACCGCGCGAGGATCGCGCGTCGCGTCGGGTCGGCCAGCGCGGCGAAGGTCACGCTCAGCGGATCTTCGATCGCCATGGAAACCCCGGTTTGGCTCATTATCAACTTACTGGTTAATCAACCTCTAGGTTGACTATGCACGTCGATCCCGGTGGTGTCAACCCCAACGTACCCGGCACCGAACGTGAATTCACCGTGCGAGGGTGAGGCGTCGAAGCGGCGATGTGCGACGCTCGCTCACATGAAGATCTATGTGTCCGTGGATATGGAGGGCGTGGCCGGGATAGCCGACTGGGCTCAATGCATCGCCGACGGCGACGACTACGCCCTCGGCCGTGACCTGCTGGTCGGAGAGGTCAACGCGGCGATCGACGGCGCGGTCGCCGCCGGCGCGACGCAGATCCTGGTCAACGACGCGCACTCGGCGATGCGCAACCTGCCGCCGGCGGCGCTCGCCGGCCGGGCCGCGTACCTGTCCGGCCGGTTCAAGCCCTGGTACATGATGGAGGGACTCGACGCATCGTTCGACGCCATCGTGTTCCTCGGGTACCACGCGGCGATGGCGACGCCGGGTGTGCTGTCGCACACGTACAACCCGCGGGCCATCACGAACGTCGCGATCAACGGCACGGTGACCGGCGAGGCCGGACTGAACGCGCTCGTCGCCCAACATTTCCGGGTGCCGATCGTGGCGATCAGCGGGGACCAGCATGTCGGTCCGGAGGCCGCGCCATTCTGCCCCGGCATCGCGCCGATTCAGGTCAAGACCTCGATCAGCCGGTACGCCGCCCGCCACGAGCACCCGTTGACGGCCCGGGACATGATCCGCGACGGCGTCGCCGAGGCACTGCGGCGCGGTGCCGAACCACCGGCGATCACCATGCCGGCGACGGTCGAGATCGAGTTTCTCTCCCCCGACATGGCCGCGCAGGCCACCTGGGTCCGTGATGTGGTGCAGACCGGCCCCCGTACGGTGACCCTGGCCGGCGCCGACCCGCTGGGACTGTTTCAGGCTTTCATCTCGATCGTCTATCTCACCCGCTCGCTGGTGGAGACGCGCTGACGATTATCCGGAGTTGCGAGTGGACGTCCGTCCGGGCCCGACCGATCATCGTCGTAGGTCGGGCTGTTCACCGGGGGCCGGCACGGCGCCGCGCGTCGAGGGCGTCGCGGATGCCGCGGGTGTCGCGGATGTCGAGCGCACGGTCGTGGTCGCAGACAGCGCCGCCGGTCGCGTCGGGTCGACATAGCGCAGCACGACCGTACGGAACACGACGTCGTGCCAAGCCCGACGGCGCGGGTCAAAGAGCACCCAGGCCAACCCGATCAACCACAATGGCACGAGCAGAAGTCCGAAGAACGCGCGCAGCGCGGCCTGGACCAGCAGGGGTCGCTCCCCATGGGGCCGCGCGACTCTCGTACCGACGACCAGGCCGCCCGCCGTCTGGCCGCCGAGCCACCACGCGACGGTGAAGTAGGCCCACGGCAGGGCCGACGCGACAATGGCGCACGTCGCGGTGAACCATCCGGGCGGATCGCCGACCACCTGCGACCATGCGAGACCGGGCAGGACACTGATGAACAGGCCGGCGATGGTGAGCAGCGCGACGTCTACGGCGAGCGCCACGAGGCGCGACGCGAGGCCGGCGTACGCATAGGCCGGCGCGCCGAGTGATAGCACTCGGCCGGGCTGCGACAGGCGACCGTCCGGGTCAGACGCCCCGGATCTCATTGATGCCCTTGGCCGTCGCGCTCTTGTCGCGCCCGACCACCCGGTGCGCCGCCGCCTCGAGCCGGTCATCGGCGCGCACGCTGTTCGTCCGCAATTGCTCCGCGAGCTGGCCGATCACGCCACGACTCTGCGCCATCACCAACTCCTCCACGCGGGAGTCAGTGGTCAGATCCTCGATGATCACCGGAACCACCCGGTCGCGGATCTCCGGCAGCGCGCCGTCGATGAGCCGCGGCATCACATCGGAGATCAGATGCGGGACGAGATCGTCGATGAACTGCGGGACGACCTTCACCTGTGCCCACGACATGGCATCCCCGACGGTCGTGTTCACCAGCGACGCCGCGCCCTGCCGTCGCGCGGCGAGCGTCTCCCGCCCGCGCCGCTCGGCGTCGTCCATGACCTCGAACAGCTTGTCCCGGGCCTGCTCGGTCTGGGTCACCGCCCTGGAGAGCAGTCCGACCATGACCGAGGCCGTACGGCCGCCGACCGATCGCACGCCGCCGCGGACCTGTTCGCTGGCGATGACCGCCGTGCCGACCGCAAGCTGAGTCAGCTTGACCTGAGTGGTCCGCGCTCCGGTCGACGCGTTATCCGGCCCCGTCGGATCGGCCGATGCATCAGCGGCCGCGCCGCGCCGCACACCCGCTCGGGCTGGTCCGGCGCTCCCCTCGGTCGGGGCGCCGCGATCGACCGGTACGCTGCCGTTTGCCATCGGGCGTTGGGTGGCCGCGCTGTCGGCGGCCTCGTCGGCCGGGTTCCGAGGGTTCTCCGGATTCGTCTCTGCGCTGGTCATCTCGCTACACCTCTCCAGCCACTCACGGGGTCGAACGCGGCGGCCGTCCGTCGCGCGATCCGGCGTACGCGTCCGGGGTCGCCAGTTCGAACGCTATCGCCATTCCCCCGATTACGGTGGTAAACGGCCATGTGCTGGCATTCTTCGCCAACGTCACATACGCCTGGTCGGGCACCGGGCGACCGCGCCTATCGGCGTTTTAATCGCTTATGCGTCGTTCACGTTATTCGGCCTTCGACCGCGTGGGCGGATCGAAGAGCGCCAATTCCTGCTCGTCCGGCACCGCGAAGTGGCCCACGTACGACGTCATCAACTCGCGGGTGAACGGCGACGGTGCGTCGGCTGTCGGACCCGGCCGGGCCGACACCCGCCGGCACAACTCGTCGAACGGCACGTCGAGATAGTGCAGCTCGACCCGGGCGCCGAGGGCCCGGGCGCCCAAGCGCTTCTCGTCCCGGTCATGGCGCGTCCAGAACCCCGACTCCAGAATGACGCTCACGCCGCCCGCGAGGAGCTCCCGCGCGAGGTGCCAGAACCGGGTCTCCAGCCGATCGCGGATCTCGTCGGCGAAGATGTCGATGCCAAGGTCGTCGAGCCATTCATCGGGCGAGAGCCGGACGGCGGGAATCTCGAGCGCCAGGCGCCGGGCCACGGTCGTCTTTCCCGCACCGGGCAGACCGCACATCAAAACCAGGCGGGGTGTCGGGTCCGTCGTCACCCGACGATGATGCCCGGGTACGCCCGGATACGCCGCCCATTATCGAGCGGCCGACCTGTCGACTCGATCGAACCGTACGGATAATGGCGGCGTGCGCACCGACTTCGACCCGGCAACCGAGGGACCGGGCCGGTTCTACCGGCTGCTCAATTCCGTCGTGGTGCCGCGCCCGATCGCCTGGGTTTCGTCGACGTCGGCCGACGGCGTCGACAATCTCGCGCCGCACTCGTTCTTCACGGTCGCGAGCGTCACTCCGCCCATCGTGCAGTTCACGTCGGTCGGCCCGAAGGACACGCTGCGCAACGTACGCCAGACCGGTGATTTCGTCGTCAACCTCGCGCCCGAGCCGCTGTTCGAGCAGATCAACGAGACCGCCACCGACTACCCACCGGAGATGGGCGAATTCGACGCGGCCGGAGTCGATCGGGAGCCGAGCGCGTTGGTCCGGCCGCCGCGGGTGGCCGGATCACCGGTCGCGCTGGAGTGCCGCCTCCATCGGATTATCCCGGTCGGCGACTGCCATCTCATCCTCGGCGAGGTGCTGCGGGCCGCGATCCGTGCGGACGTGCTCGTCGACGGCCACCCGGACGTGCGCCTGCTGCGGCCGCTCGCCCGGCTCGGCCGGGACGAGTGGTGCACCGTCGGCGACGTACGCGAAATCAAACGACGTCGCTTCCGGCCCTGATTAGGCGACGACACCTACGGCGTGCACTTGAGCGGGACCGACACTGCGCCGCCACCAAAGTGCCGAACTCGCCGCAGCATAAGCCTCGTGAACATAAGCCTCAGCGAGAACAACGTTACGGTGTCGGCGTCGTGGGCGTATCGGTCGGCGTCGGCGTATCGGTCGGCGTCGGCGTATTGGTCGCCGTCGGCGT
>DATCXD010000595.1:0-4727 GCA_036566005.1 Micromonosporaceae bacterium
CCCCCGCCGATGCCACAGGACGCCACCGTTAGTGAGTAGCGCGGCGGCGATGACGGCGAACATGATCTTGTAATTGACGATGGCGATCAGGCTCGCCCCGACCGCCATGGACAGCGTCTGGGCGGTGCCGGTCACCATGTCCGTTGCCGCCGACACGCGGCCCATGATCGGCCCGGGGGTACGCCGCTGCAGCAGCGTGTTGTAGGACACGAAGGCCGCCGTGTTGGCCAACCCGGCGATCGGCATCGCGACCAGGGCGAGCGCGGTCGACGGATAGATCAGCAACCCGATGCAGATCCCGAACGCCAGGATGCCCACCGCGACCACGGCGACTTCACCGAGTCGCTGCATGATCCGTGGCGCCACGACGGCGCCGACCACCGCCCCGACGCCCTGCACGGTCAGCAGCACGCCGAGGAATGACGGCGGCCGATGCAGGCCTTGGTCGATGTACGCGAACACAATCGTGTCGACCGCTCCCAGCGCGAGCAGCCCGATCGCGACGGACGCCGTCGTATCCCGGATCGCCTTCGTACGCCACAGATGCCCTACGCCAGCGCTGACTTCGCGCAGCCAGTGCTGTTCGACGTGCTCGGGCAGCGTTTCGTCCACCCGGACGGCGGCGAGGGCGGCCGCTGCGATCGCGAAGGACACGATGTCAACGATCGCAACCAGGTGACCACCGAACGCGGCGAACAGCCCGGCGCCGGCCAGCGGACCGACCAGTCGCATGGACTGCCGCACACTCGAAAACATGCCGTTGGCGGCACCGATCATCTCGTCCGGGACGAGCTCCTTGATCAGCCCGGCGAACGCACCGCCCGTGATGCTGAACGAAATGCCGTAGAGGACGCAGACGACAAAGATGATCCAGACGTCGCGCCGGCTGTTGACCAGCAGCAATGACGCGATCGCGAGAGCGGAGAGCAGATTGACCGCGATCAGGAACGGCTTGCGCCGGAACCGGTCGACGACCCAGCCGTAGAGCGGTGCGGCCAGGGTCGGCGCGGTCATCGCCAGCAACACGAGGCCGGCCAGGCTGTTGGAGTTGGTCAGCGTCTTGACCCAGATCGCGAGCGCAAGCAGGAGAGCCCAGTCGCCCAACGTGCTCGTGGTTTCGCCGATCAGCAGCACGCGCGTGCCACGCAGTCGCAGGACGTCACGCATCGGGAGCCTCCGTCGTCCGGTCGGGGGTCGGTGGGTTGTCATGCACGTACGGCCGCGCGGGAATTGCCCAGCTGACGAACCGCACGAGCCGGGCGCCGTCGGGGCGTGACGCCGGGTCGGTGAGTCGCTGGAAATACGGGCCGAGAAGTTCTAAGACCTTGTCATTGAGCTCATGGAGTTCGGTCGCGGTGCACCAACCGATGCCCGACGTCGATCCGGCCGCGCTGCGCCACTCCTCCGGCTCATTGGCGAGCCAGGCCCGCCGTTGGCGGAGCTGCTGAAACTCGTGGTCGATCACGATGTCCTGGGCGACATCGGCGGCCGCGAGGAACTCGGGGTCGCGCGCGTTCGCGGTGTCCCAGTCGCGCATCTCGATCACCGCGCGCCACCGACGCTCGCGACCGGTGCCGCCCGGCGCCTCCTCGATGTAGCCGAACTTCGCCAGCTGCCGGAGGTGCCACGAACAGTTCGCCGGGCTTTCACCCACGCGTTCGGCAAGCTCGCTGGCCGTGGCCGTGTCCGTCGCCGGGTCGTTGACAACGAGCTCTTCGAGCAGTCGCAGGCGAAGCGGATGGGCCAGCGCGCGTAGCTCCTGAGCGCTGGTCACCTTGCGGGGTTTGCTCACGTCCTGCTGCGCCGGCGCCGCCGATCCATCGCTGGCCGAGCGACTCACATCGTCTGTCACGCGTCGAAGCATATCTTTCGAAAGTTATCTTTCGAAAGAGCCATTTCAAAGAGATCTTTCGATTGTCAAATACGCGACAGCGGGTGACGGTTCGGTCGATGGCGCCTGGCCATTTGGGTGAATTGGCGGGAAGTCCATTGCACAGCGTCACGCTCGGGAGAAAAGTGCAAGTTGCACGACATGGTGTCTGGCTTCTAACCGGCGAGTGGAGCCGCTCGATGCCCTACCTCATAGTTCGCACTGACGTTCGTCAGGTCTCCGCGGAGGCCGTTGACGCGCCCAAATACGCGCGCGACGAACGCAGTGACCCCGAGCGCCGGCGGCAGACAGCGATGGCCGAGTCTCGCGACGCCGCCCTACACATTGCCCGCGCGTTCGCCTCGTCAGGCCCCGTCCGGTCAGGTCGGCAGCGCGTGAAGGTCATTCGACTCGCGTAGCGCCACCTCGCAACGCGTCAGATCAGGCCGGTCTCATCCATCCAACCGCGGACCAGTCGGAACGCTATCGACGATCCGCCGGGCAGTCCCGGCTCCCGTTCCGGCGCACCCGGATCCGCCGCCGCCTTGATCGACGCGCGGATCTCACCTCGTGTGAACCACTGCGCGGCCGCAATCTCCCCCGGGTCCAGGTGCAGTGCGTCGTGCGGGTCCGCGATGGCGTAGAAACCCAACATCAACGATCCCGGGTACGGCCACGGCTGGCTCGCGACGTACCGGATCGTCGCGACGCGTACGCCGACCTCTTCGAAGACCTCCCGGGCCACGGCGTCCTCGGCCGACTCCCCCGGCTCCACGAACCCGGCGAGGCACGAGTAGCGGCGGATTCGACCGGGACGAGGCGCCCAGGCGGTATTGCTGCCCAGCAGGCATCGGCCGTCATCACCGGCTACGCCATCGTGCACCAGCATGATCACGGCCGGGTCTGTACGCGGCCAGTGCTGTGCCCCGGCGTCGTCGATCCGAGTCCACCCGGCCTCGGCCGCGCTCGTCGCCGCGCCGGTCCGGGGCGAGAAACCGTAGCGCCCGTGGAAGTTCGCCAACGCCAATCCGGTCGCCATGATGCCCGACGACCGTACGTCCATCAGATGTCCGACCTCGCGAAGCGCTGCCGGCTGCGCGCCGTCGACCTCGGGCAGCGGAGCGTTCACCGCGAAGTAGGGCGTCTCGTCCTCGTCGACGCCGAGGAAGAAGCGACTATCCGGATCCGAGTCGCGCACTTCGGGATCGCTTGCGTCGAACAACACGAGTTCGGTCACGCCCCGCGGCAGGTCCAGTTGCGGACGTCCGAACGCCTGGACCGGTCCGCGTACGAGCGCCTGACCGGTAATGAGATCGGGCGAGTCCACGACGATCACTCGTGCCCGGTGCCACGCATCGGCGAGCCACTGTGGATTCGTACGGTGATGCGCAGCGCGGTCGAGCGGTTCGGTCACTCGACGGTGCCCCGTTCCACCGGGCCGAGCAGTTCGAGCGACGGTTCGACCTGCTCGGCGTCACCGAGGATGACGGTGGCCGCCTTCGCCGGCGCGAGGTATTTGGCCGCCGCCGCGGCAACGTCGTCACGGGTTGCCTTGGCTAGATCGGCCGCGTACGGGACGAGATAGTCCAGCCGCAGGCCGTAGCCGGCGTACGTGCTGGCCAGGCTGGCCAGGCCGGCCTGCGTCGACATGCCGAGCAGCAGCGAGCCGATCACGTACTGCCGGGCCTGCTCCAGCTCGTCGTTCTTCGGCGCGACGGTTGCGAGCCGACCGAGTTCGTACCAGGTCTCCAGCAGCGCCGGCGCGGTGACGTCCGTCGCGACCTCGGCCGAGAGCACGAGTGCGGAGCCGGCGATCGAGTGCTCGACGCCGGAGTGTGGCCCGTACGTGTAGCCCTTGTCCTCGCGGATGTTCTCGGTCCAGCGGGACGAGAAGTACCCGCCGAAGATCAGATTGGCCAGCTGGAGCGCCGGGAAGTCCGGGTGCGTACGACCGACCGCCGGCAGGGCCACACGCATCGACGACTGCACCGAACCGGGCCGGTCAACCAGATCGATCGGGCCGGACTTGAGCGCCGGGATCGGCGGCAGCACGACCGGCTTGCCGCCACCGGTCCAGCCGACGAGAGCGGCCTCGACCTGGTCGATCGTACGGTCGGCGTTGATGTCGCCGACAACCACCAGCGTCGCGCCGTTCGGGACGACCCGGTCGCCGTGCAGCTTGCGCAGGCCGCCGGGCCGGACGTCGCGCACCTCCTCGGGCGACGGCGTCTGCACCGCGTACGGGTGGCTGCCGTACATCCGCCGGAGGAGCGCGACCCGGGCCAGGTGACCGGGCTGGCTGCGCATCACCTGGATCCGGTCGGCGATCCGCTCACGTTCGGTAGCGACCTCGCCCTTCGGGTAGTTCGCGTGTTCGAGCACGTCGGCCAGGATTTCGAGCAGCCGCGGCACGCCGGTGGCGAGCGTGTTGCCGGAGATCAGCAGGCGGTCGGGATCGGTCGACGCGCCCAGCGCTCCACCCACGGCCTGCAGTTCCGCCGCGATCTCGACGGTGTCGCGACTCGGCGTGCCGGAGAACAGTGTCTGGCTCAATACATTGCCGCGAGCGAGGTCAGACTTGGCGAACGGCACCCGCAGGCGCAGCTCGACAAGCGGAACGGCGGGCCGTCGGATCGCGATCACGGTCAACCCGTTCGCGAGTTTGCGCTCGCTCGATCGCGGCAGCGCGAGCTTGCGATTCGGCTGCAGGTCCGGCAGCCGCGTGATGCCCGTGGCGGGCTTGAGCGCCGAGGTCCGGGCGGTCGAAGCCCGGGCCGCCTTGGCCGGGACGGCCGACTTTCGCGCCGTTTTTACCGTCGGCCCGGCCGGCGCGGCCGCCTTGCGCGCGGCCTTGACC
>DATCXD010000627.1:0-3687 GCA_036566005.1 Micromonosporaceae bacterium
GCGATCGCCGTGCTCGCCGCGGCCCGCCACCACGCCGTCAACTCCCGCACCCCGGTACGGATCCCGATTCGGGAAACCCTGCGCGAGCAGTCGCGTCGCCGCACCACGCGGGCGAGCGACCCGGACGCGCCGGGCCGGGCCCGACCCCGAGCGCCCGGTCGGTTCCCCTCGGACGACTGATCGCGCGCGAAACTTCCGCCGCGACGGATTTGTCCACAGGTCTGCCATCCCAGGTTGGCGCAGCCGCAGACGCGGCCGCGCGCCGGTCCGGTCCGCCGACACCGCCGTCCAGCGTCGGCGCAGCCCGATAACCCGCAGCCTCCGCGCAGCACGGCGCATCCGCGCGCCACCCGCGCCGCGCGTGGCGATCGGGCCATGGGTACGCGGTGAGCCGGACCGACCTGGACGTCCAGTCGTTTCGGGCCAAGGGGTTCGTCATGTCACCAAGCCACGCCATCATCGGCTCAATCGCCGGGCAATCGAGCGCCACCGGCACACTCAACCCGGTGGATCTGATGTCCGCCGCTCTCGCGCACCTCGCCAGCGCGCTGTCCCCGGTCGGTGGTGCGGTCGCCGCGATCGTCGTACTGACGCTCGCTGTACGCCTGGCCCTGCATCCGCTCACCCGGGCGGCAGTCCGGGGCGAACGTGTGCGGGCCCGTCTCGCGCCCCGGCTGGCGGAGCTCCGTCAGCGGCACGGCTCGGACTTCGTTCGGTTGAGCGAGGAGACCCAGTCGCTCTACCGCTCCGAGCAGATCTCGCCGTTCGTCGGTGTACTGCCACTGCTCGTCCAACTACCGATGATCTTCATCCTTTACCGCGTCTTCTCGCACGGCGACGGACCGCTCGCCACGGCGCACCTGTTCGGCGTCTCGCTGCACGCCCACCTTCTCGCGTCGCTCGGCAGCGGCGGCGCTCTTCTCGTTTTCGGTGTCGTCCTCGCCGTGCTCGCCGGCATCGCGTGGGGCAATGCGCGGCGCAGCGCGATGATCGCGCGGGTCGCCGCTGTGCCGGTAGCCGCCGGCGCCATCGGTGCGCTCGGCCGGATCGCGCCCTACTTCCTGCTCGTCTCGGGCATCATCCTGCCGTTGGCGGCCGGCATCTATCTCGTGACGACCACGGCATGGTCCCTCGCCGAGAACTCGTTGCTGCGTCGGGGATTGCCGTGACCGGCTCGGCGATGCCCGACAACGCGGGACCCCGTGCGGTCGTGGCGCTGGACGCATTCTTCGGGGTTCCCGGCGTCACGACACGCCCGTCGGTTAGGGTCGCCTTGCCTTCGTACAACAACTTAGGTTAGCCTTACCACGCCTCACAGGGAACGTCCCGCGACCCCAAGGAGTCCCGCGTGATCCCCACGCTCGTGATCGGCCTACGCGAAGGTCTGGAAGCCAGCCTTATCGTCGGCATCATCGCGTCCTTCCTGGCCCGCAACGGCCGGCGCGACGCGCTTCGCGCCACATGGATCGGCGTCATCACCGCGACGATCTTATGCGTCGCCGTCGGGGTGGCTCTGGTGAAGCTGTCGAAGGATCTGCCGCAGCAGGCGCAGGAAGGTCTGGAGACGGTGATCGGCGCGCTCGCGGTCATCATGGTGACCTCGATGATCATCTGGATGAACAAGCACGCGCGCTCGATGAAACGTGAGTTGGAAGGCGCCGCCGCCGAGGCCCTGGCCCGCGGATCGGCCGCTGCGCTCGTCACGATGGCGTTCCTCGCCGTGCTGCGCGAGGGGTTCGAAACCGCGGTTTTCCTGGTGTCCGTGCTGGGCGCCAGCAACAACACGGTCGCGGCAACGTCCGGTGCGGCGATCGGCATCCTCATCGCAGTCGCGATCGGATACGGCATCTACCGCGGCGGCGTACGACTGAACCTGGCCCGATTCTTCAAGGTCACCGGCGTCGTCCTGGTGATCGTCGCCGCCGGCCTCACGATGACCGTCCTGCGTACGGCACACGAGGCGGGTTGGCTGAACGTCGGACAGTCCACGCCGCTGAACCTGAGCTGGCTGGTCGCACCGGGCACCGTACAGGCGTCGTTGCTCACCGGCGTGCTCGGTCTGTCCGCTCACCCGGCCGTGATCGAGATGATCGCCTGGGTGCTGTACGCCGTCCCGATGATCATTCTGGTCGCCGGGGCGAAGCGCTCGCGTCCGAAGCGCTCGCTCCCCACGCCCACGGCCGACGCCGTCAAGACCGAGGCCGTCAAGACCGAGGCGGTCGATGCCCACGTCGCCCGAGATCCGAGCCGCGCCGTCGATCCAACGAGGTCCCGGACTTAGCGGCCGGATCGGCGACCGGCTTCCACCCGTACCGACCACGACATGAACCGACCGCGACGGGCGACCGGCCCCGCGCTGATGTGCGGCGCGCAACCCGTGGGCATCTTCTCTTGACACGCATCGAAGGAGCCGAACACCATGCATCGATCCCGCTGGTCCCGCGGAGTCGCCGGAGTTGCCGGCATCGCCGCGATCGCCGGCCTGGCCGCGGCGTGCAGCAGCAATAGTTCGAGTGAGACGAAGGCAGCGCCCGGCGCGACGCCCGTCACGATCACCCTGACCAACGACGGTTGCCAACCGTCGCCGGCCGCAGTCGCCGCCGGACCAGTGACGTTCACCGTCACCAACACCACGGGCGACAAGGTGTCCGAGGCCGAGTTGCTGCGCGGCGAGACCATCCTTGGCGAGAAGGAAAACCTGACGCCCGGGCTGTCCGGCACCTTCTCGCTCAAGATCGACGCCGGCGACTACACGATCTTGTGCCCGGACGCGAAGACGGACAGCTTCCCGTTCAAGGTGACCGGCGCGGCGACCGAGACCGAGGTGGACCCGGCCGTGTCGGCCAAGCTCGACACGGCGGTCGACGGCTACCAGACCTACGTGCTCGATCAGGTGGACAAGCTCGTGCCGGCGACCACAGCGTTCACGAACGCGGTGCGGTCCGGTGACATCGCCAAGGCGAAGAACCTCTTCGCTTCGGCCCGGGCCTACTACGAGCGCATCGAGCCGGTCGCCGAGAGCTTCGGCGACCTCGACCCGCAGATCGACGCGCGCGTGAACGACGTGGGCGATCCGTCGACCTGGACCGGCTTCCACCGGATCGAGAAGGCGCTCTGGGCGGACAAGTCGCTGGCGAACATGAAGCCGATCGCCGACAAGCTCGATGCCGACGTGGCCAAGCTGGCCACGCTCGTGACGACCGCGAAATACCAACCCGCGCAGTTGGCCAACGGCGCGACCGACCTGCTGAACGAGGTGGCCTCCAGCAAGATCACCGGTGAGGAGGAGCGCTACTCGCACACCGACCTGTCCGACTTCCGGGCGAACATCGACGGCGCCAAGGCGGCGTTCACGCTGCTCGGGCCCGTGCTTCAGACAATCAACCCACAGCTGTACGCGACGGTGACGCAGCGCTTCGCAGACGTCGAGGACTCGTTGAAGCCCTACCGGGGCGACTACGTCGACTCGGGATATGTGGACTACTCCACGGTCACCGACGACCAGCGCAAGGAGCTCACGCAGAAGGTCGACGCCCTGGCCGAACCGCTGTCCCAGGTCGCGGCGCAGGTCACCGGCTGATGTCGGACCCCAACGGCCGCTACGCCGAGGGTCCGGATGCGATGCCCGCCGCCGGCGGCGCTTCGGGTGCCCGCGGCGCTTCAGGTGCCGGCGGCCCGCGCGCATCG
>DATCXD010000138.1:0-3290 GCA_036566005.1 Micromonosporaceae bacterium
CGACGGCGCCGTGTGCATCGCGCGGCCGGAGGGGCCGGCGTGATCGCCACCGTGGCCGTCGTCGCCGTCGTGGTGCCGCTCGGCATCAACGCCATGCGCACCGGCGCGGCGCGGATCGTGTCTCCCGCGGCCGGCGCATCGGCGACGACCACCCTACATCCGGCCGCCCCAAACGCGGAGCCGACATCGCTGAGCTGCAGCGAACATCTGCTACCCGTGCCAGACGGCGTCACGATGGCCCTCGTCGGCGGCAACGGCGGCGACCCGACCGGCCGCTACCTCATCGGTCGTTCGTATCCGCACGGCGGCAACCATGAACAACCACTGATCTGGGACAACGGCGTACCGCACAAAGTGCCGATCAAGGGCGACGACGCCGATCTCAGCGCCGTTTCATCGAACGGAACCGCGGTCGGCGAGTCATTCTCGGGGGAGACCCAATCCGCGTTCATTTATCGCACGGGCAAGGTTTCCAAGCTCGGTGGTCTCACCAACGTCGGTCCGGTGGCCGTGAACAACGCCGGAACAGTTGCCGGCGCGCGCAACGACCACAACACGAATCTGCCGATCGTGTGGCGCACGCCCTCGTCGCCCGCGATGTATCTGCCATTGCCGGGCTCAAAATGGCGTGGCAGCCCGGACGCCGTTCTCGACGACGGCACGATCGTCGGGACAGTGATGCCGACGTTCGACTCCATGACGTCGCAGACGATCATCTGGCATGCGGACGGAACATTCCGGCTCTTGCCGCAGCCGACGGTGCCCGGTGTGACGGGCATCAACGGGTTCTGGATCGGTGACGTACGGGGCAACGTCGCGTTCGGTCGCGCGGTCGTGAACACCAAAGCGGGGACGGCGTTCTACTCGATCGCCCAGGACCTGAATTCCGGCGTGGTCACCGCACTGGGCGACCCGCACTTCGGGTTGGTCGCCGGAAACGCCAACCACTGGCTGGTCGGCATGGCCGCCGGCGTCACGTCACCCGTCCCGGCACTGTGGACGCCGAGCACCGGCATCGTGAAGCTACCGACACTGGCGAAGAAGACCGGCATCGGAGATGAAGCGGCGTACATCAGCGATGACGGCAAGGTTATTGCCGGCCAGAACACCGACAAGAACGGAGTGATCCGGGCCGTCGTGTGGCGCTGCCACTGACGCGGCTCCGGTGCAACGGCAGCGGGCCTGCGACGCGAATGCGCCACAGGCCCGCTAAGCGGAACAGTGTTACTCGCCGAGCGTCATGTCTTCGGCGCCGAGGTACACCTGAGCGGCCCACGACACCGGGTCGCTCGCGAAATCACGTTGTACCGCACGGTTGTGCAGGGCATTGTCCAGCGATGCCATGATCATGGACTGGTCGAGCACCAGGATCCGGTGGCCGACCGATCCGGTCGTCGGGTTCACCGCGTCGAAGAAGCCGTCGGCACCGTACACGCCGGGGAACTGCGTACGCAGTTTCTGGATGTTCGCGTACGCCTGCTGCGGCGCCACGTCGAGAGCGAGGAACGACGCGTGTGGGGTCACGGTGTCCTCGGACGCGCACGCGTAGCACTGCGACAGAGCGAGGTTCGGGTCGTCCGTGGTCGCTCCGCCACCGTGGTACGGGAATTTCAACCCCTCGACGCCGAAGCCGCCGTAGTTGCCGGTGTCATCGGCGGTCGACGACGGCGACATCCCCCAGACCGGGTAGCCGAGTTCCTGCGTGGCGTAGCGGATCTGGACCGCCGCGGTCCGAGCATCGGCCAGGCCGAAACTTGTCGAACCCCAACTGGTCTCCGGTACGACCTCGTTGGCCATCAGGCCCTCGAACATGCCGCCTGCCCACGTCGGCATGAACGTCAGATTCGAGTTGGGGTACGTGTAGTGGCCCTCCCACACCGGGAACTGCTGGTGCGAGACCGGGTCGGTGATGGTGTCCCACTGCCCGCCCATCGGCCACTGCCCCTGCCACGAGAAGTCCGGGTCGGTCGTCCCACAGTCGGCGAACGGTGCCGGCGGCGGCAACTCACGCCAGCTCCGCCACCACACGTTGCCGGGCATCTGGTGCAGGCCCATCCCGATGTAGGCCGAGATCCGCGGATCGCTGTAGATCGCGCCGTTGTGGTAGTAGTGCGTCCAGTTGTCGCCGACATCCGGCGGCGACCCGACGTAGTACCCGCCGTACATCTGGCCGGTCGGCTGGTTGCCCGGAATCGCGGGATTGACGTTGCAATGCGTCTCGGCGCGATCGTCGTAGAAGATGCCGAAGTTCATCTGGTTCAGCAACGCGCCGGCCTGCGGTGCCAACTCTGGCATCGCCTGACGTACGACGATCAGGCCCGAGGCGTACCAACCGTTGTCGACGTTGGACAGGAACGAGCAGTTGTCGAACGTGTTGCCGACGCTCGGGCAGTCGCCCTGACCCGGATTCAGCAACACCTTGCCGTTCGTCGTGTCATACCACTGGTAGAGGAATCCGTTCGAGCGGTCGAGATGACTGATTTCGGTGAGCGTCGCCGAGATGAGCGCCCGTGCCTTCGGCCGAGAGACCAGTCCGAGGTCTTCGGCCGAGACCACGGACCACAGGTATACCCCGATGTTCGACGCACCCGTGTACTGCCCGGTCGACGTGGCCGTGGCCGACCCGCCGGCATAGGTGACGTTGTCCATCGGCAGATGTGTTGTCGGGTCGACGTCGTCGGCGAAGAACTTCCAGGTATCCCGGGCGATGCCCATCAGGTTGGCCCGCTGCGCGTTGGTCAACCCGGTGTACGCGTTGACCGAGTGTGACCCGGCCGGATGCCCCGTGGCCGAGACGGGTTGGGCCGAGACGGGTTGGGCCGAGACGGGTTGGGCCGAGACGGGTTGGGCCGCTCCGGGCTGGGCCACCCCGAACACAGCGAGCACGAGTGTGCCGGCGAACGCACACGCCCGGCGCGCGATCGTCGACTGCCTTTTTGTCATTCCTGAGCCCTCCTTCATGTCGTCGGCACGGCATCGAGTAGCCGCTTGGTGTAGTCGTCCTCGGAATGTTGCAGGACGTGTTTCGTCTCGCCGCGTTCGACGACCCGACCGCGGTTCAGGACGAGGATGTGATCGGTTATCACGCGCGCACTCAACAGGTCGTGCGTGATGTAGAGCAGGCTGAGTCCGCGCTCTTCGCGCAGCCGCCGCAGCAGCGACAGCACGCCGGCGCGGAGCGACACGTCGAGCATCGACACCGGTTCGTCGGCCACGATGACGTCGGGATCGCAGGCCAGTGCTCGCGCAATCACGACACGTTGGCGCTGCCCGCCGGACAGTTGGTGCGG
>DATCXD010000657.1:0-2657 GCA_036566005.1 Micromonosporaceae bacterium
AGGCCCTGGATCGTCGGGTCGACCGCGCGGACGTCGCGGCATACGTCGATGCCGTTGCCGTCGGGTAACCGCGCATCGAGGACGGCGACGTCCGGGCGCAGGGCGGGGATGCGGTGCACCGCTTCGACGGCCGAACCCGACTCGCCGACAATTTCGATGTCGCCGTCCTGGGTCAGCAGGTCGGCGATGCCTCGGCGGACCACCTCGTGGTCGTCGAGCAGGAAGACACGGATCACATGTCGTTTCTACACGGCCGCGACCGGGGTCGGGCAGGGTCCAACGGCCCCCGCGGCCGGGACCCAGCTCGCCCCGCACGGTCGGGACCTGCGGCTCTGGTCGGCGTCGCGGTCACGATCGAGGCTGGAACTGACCTGGGAGGCCCACATGGACATGGCGAACACTCGCTCTGACATCAACGTGACCGATCGGCTCGCGCAAGCACTGACCATTGCCGGGCGCGCTCCGTCGATCCACAACACCCAGCCGTGGCGGTGGCGCGTACGGGGCAACGTCGCGGACCTGTACGCCGACACTCGTCGGCAACTCGTCGTGGCCGATCCCGACCGGCGGCTGATGACGCTCAGCTGCGGCGCCGCTCTGGATCACGCGTCCACCGCCCTCGCGGCCGACGGCATCGCCGCCACAGTTGACCTCCTCCCGAGCAAGGGTGACCCGACTCATCTGGCCCGGGTCACGGCCATCGGCCGTACGGCGGTGACGGACAACGCCGTGCGGTTGTTGCACACGATCCAGATCCGTCACACCGACCGGCGGCCGCTGCTCGACCAGTCAATCCGGGGCAGCGACGTCGCCGCGATGCGTACGATCGCCGGCACGTACGGCACGGGCCTGCATCCGATCAGTCGTACGGATGTCCTGGAATTGGCCGCGGCCACCGCGCGGGCACAACGCGACGAGATCGGCGACGCCGCCACCCAACGCGAACTCGACGCCTGGACCGGCGAGCACCGCCCAGCCGGCGCCGGGGTGCCGGATGCGAACATCCTGAGCGAACCAGCTCAGACGACCGTACCGTCGCGCGACTTCGGCCATCCGGGCGCGGCTCCGACAAACTCGGGCCACGACGCGAGCGCCATGTACGCGATCCTCTACGGCCCCGACGACGAACCCACCTCGTGGCTCCAAGCCGGGCGCGCATTGTCGGCCATGTGGCTCTACGCGGTCGCCCACAACATCGCCGTGCTGCCCCTGTCGGCGGCCGTCGAGGAGGCGTTCACCCGACAGGCGTTGCACCGGATGCTCGCCGGCCTCGGCTACGCGCAACTGGCCGTACGGCTGGGCGTCGCCGACCCGCACCAGGAGGCCACACCGCACACCCCACGGCTGCCCGCCAGCGAAACGATCACCATCCTCAGCTGAGCCGCCCAGGCCGGGCCGTCTACCACGTTGCGGCGGCGGTGAGCCCGCCCGATGGCTAACGGGTCGTCGGCCGGTGGTGTCGATGACGCTGTCGATTTTGGCCGGATGAGCCAACGCCAGCGACGGGACGATGTGCGGCTGGCCGTCTGCGGTACCACCTACTCCGAAGCCGCCGGCGACGAACGGCGGCTGAAGCTGGCCCGGGCGTACGGCTCGGGACGGCAATCGTAGGGCAGACCGACCAGCGACCATGTTCCGCGGCGGGCTGGCCGATCGGTCGGGATGTATACGAGGGATATGTCGTCCGCCAGATAACGGTCGACAGGTTCGTGCCGATCTGGCAGGGCGGGACCGTATGTGGTGGGCGGCCGGGGCAAGACAGGTCTAGTGGCCCTGTGCACTGCGCGGCGAAATGTCCATGCTGACAAGCGTGACACGAATCGCATCGCGTCGACCAGTTGCACGGTGCCCCTTGCGCCCGGGCGAGCCGTGCACCCTGTGCCAACTAGACGTCACCGGCCCGAACGACTGTGGACTGGTCTACATCGTCATGACCGATCCGGATCTCCGCGACGCGCTGCATCGCTTCCAGGCACAGACGTCACCGTCATCGCCGCCGGTTGAAGGCGGATGACGTCACGAAAGCTCCTCCAATAGTGCCCATGGTGCTGTCGACCAACGTATCGCCAACGCTTCAAATGATCCTGGCTCGTCGTGCCAACCGCCCTGGACGCCACCTGAGGCCGCAATCATCAACTGCCACGACGATGTGGCTGCACGTGTGCGCGTCTACGCAGCGGCCGGCTGCTGCTCGTGCTTTTCGGCGCTGAGCTGGTCACGCTGGTCGACGTCCGCGGCTGGATCGACTGGCACATCGTCATCGGCGTTTTGCTCATCCCGCCGGCGCTGGTCAAGACGGCCAGTATGGGCTGGCGGATTGTGCGCTACTACACCGGGAGTCGGCCGTACCGTGTCCGCCGACGGTGATACTGCGCGTCCTCGGCCCGCTGGTCGTCCTGTTCACGCTGGCGGTGCTCGGTTCCGGCGTCGCTCTGATCTTGGTCAGCCTGGACACCGGACGTCAGCCCTTCGTATCGGCCGCCGGAATCGGGGTGAGCACTTTGACGATCCACAAGGCGACGTTCGTCGTATGGGGGATCGTCACGGGCGCCCACACGCTCGGGCGACTGATCCCGGCACTTCAGCTCACCGTGCTGCGGTGGTCCGACGATTGGCACGTTCCCGGCCGGCGCCGGCGGTCAGCCAGCCTGGTCGCC
>DATCXD010000662.1:0-8491 GCA_036566005.1 Micromonosporaceae bacterium
GCCCGGGCCACCTGGTGTGGGCCGACGCGGGCGTGACGGTCACCGTCGCGACCGACCGGGCGGCGCTCGATCCGGACACCGCGACAATGCGCTGGCAGGTTGAGCTGCGCACCGACGAAGAGATCACGCTTCGCTGGTCGGCCCGGGTCCGCGACCGGGTGCCGCTGCTCCTTTCGGCCCGCACGCCAGTGGACTGGGCCCGGCCCAGCGTCGAGGCCGCCGATCCACGGATCGGTCGCCTCGTCGGCCAGGCCCTCGACGACCTGGCGTCGCTGCGCCTGACCGAGCTGTCCAGTCCGAACGACGTATTCATCGCCGCCGGCGTGCCGTGGTTCCTCACGCTGTTCGGCCGCGACAGCATCTGGGCGGCCCGGATGATGTTGCCGGTCGGCACCGGCGTGGCCGAAGGCACGCTCCGCACACTCGCCCGCCGACAGGGCAGCCAGCTCGACGACGCGTCGGGTGAGGCCCCCGGCAAGATCATGCACGAGCTCCGCCGCCACGACACCCGCATCGGCCTGCCCGCCGCGCCGTCGGCCGACGCGAACGCCCCGTCGGTCTACTACGGCACGATCGACGCGACGCTGTTGTGGATCAGTCTGCTGGCCGACGCGTGGCGCTGGGGTCTGCCCGAGGACATCGTCGTCAGCCTCCTGCCCCACGTGCGCCGAGCGCTGACGTGGCTCGGCCATTATGCCGACCCCAACGGCGACGGCTTCATCGAATATCTCGACATCTCCGGACGAGGCCTCGCCAACCAGGGCTGGAAGGACTCCGGGACGGCCGTTCGCTTCCACGACGGATCGATGGCGACACCACCGATCGCCCTGTGCGAGGTGCAGGCGTACGCACATCGGGCCGCGCTCGACGGCGCAGCACTACTAGACGCCTTTGGTAGCAACGGATTTCGCGATCGAGACGGCGAACTCGGCCGGTCCGGGCGCGACGATGCCCGCCTCGACGACCCGGACCACTGGCGGGCGTACGCCGCCGACCTCGCGGACGCCTTCCGCCAGCGCTTCTGGGTGTCCGGACCGCTCGGCGACTACCCGGCTCAAGGCCTCGACGGCGAGGGCCGCCCGATCGACGCACTCACCAGCAACATCGGACACCTTCTCGGCACCGGTCTCCTGTCGCCGGTCGAGGAGGCCACGGTCGCGCGCCGGCTCGCGGCTCCGGAGCTGTCCGGTGGCTACGGTCTGCGCACCATGTCCACACTCGACGGCGCGTACGACCCGTTGACGTACCACTGTGGCTCGATCTGGCCGCACGATACGGCAATTGCATTGCTCGGACTTGCGTCGATGGCGCCCAACCCGGACGCTCGGGCTGCCGTCGCAATCCTCGCCGACGGATTGCTGACCGCGGCCGAAGCGTTCGACTACCGCCTGCCCGAGCTATACAGCGGCGATGCCCGTGACGAGGTCGGGCGGCCGCTCCCGCATCCGGCGGCCTGCCGACCGCAGGCCTGGTCAGCCGCGGCCGGGATCGCGCTCCTGCAGGCGCTCCTGGGTCTGCGTGTGGACCTTCCGGCTGGTCACTTGTCGGTGACGCCGATGCTGGCCACGCCGATGCGGGTCCGCGGGCTACGCGTCGAAGACCAGGTCGTCGAGGTCGCCATCGACGCCGACGGCCGGGTGGACATCTCCGCCGGGAACCCGCCGACGAACGCGACCCGGACCGCGTGGAGCGCGCCGGCGAGTCCGGCGTGGGCCTACGGACGTCATGATCGCGGCAGACACCACTAATATTTATGACCGATTTACGGTATACGGTAGGATTATGGCGCGCTCACTGGGGAATGCCACGCTTATGGCTGTCTCCACAACATCGACTCGATTCGGTGTCTCGATGCGATTCGGTGTCTCGATGCCGAAATCGCCCTATGGCACACTGGCTGCCGTGACGCGACCGAGCTGGGCGCCTAGCGGCGTGGACATCGACAAGCCGAGTGTCGCCCGCGTCTATGACTACGACGATCCCGATTCGGACGTGGCCCGCTATCCGGGCTATGCCGGCGTCGCGCGGATCGACTAGGCGTGCGATGATCGCCGAAGCCCGCCCACCCGTCACCAGGCCCAGCCACGCCGGGCTGGTCGAACGATGGGTCGAGGCGGTTTCGGGCACCAGCTACGTCCCACTCAACCGCGGCGAGTTGCGCGCGTACCTCGGCAACCTGGCGGCACGCCTGACCGAAGCGATGACGGCCGACCAACTCGACGAGCCGGCGATCCGCGACATCGGCGCATCGATGGTGGCGGCCCACTTCACCGGGCCCGAGTCGTTGGCTTCCACGATCACTGTGCTCGGTAGCGAATTCGATGCCGCCACCGAGCCGGGGGTCCACGACCGGTGGCTGCCGGCGGTGGCCGCTCTCGCGGCCGGCTACGCCGACGCATTGCGGCAACGGACGCTCGGCGAACAGCAGCGCATCACCGTCGCGGCGCTGGCCGCGCGCAAGGATGCCGAAGACGCACGGTGGTCCAGCGAGCGCCGCTTCGCGGCCGTGTTCGCCGATGCCGCCATCGGGATCGGCATCGGCACCGTCGACGGGAAGATTCTCGAAGTCAACCGCGCGATGTGCGACATGTTCGGCTACACGCCGGAGGAATTCGTCACCCGGGGCATGAAGGACTTCACCCACCCGGGCGACCCGATCGGCGCGTGGGACCTGTACGCGGAGCTGACCGCGGGCGCCCGCGAGCACATGCGAATGGAGAAGCCGTATTACCGCAAGGACGGCACGCTCATCTGGACCGACCTCGTGGTCTCGCTCATCCGGGACCAGGGCGGCCAGCCGCGGTACGTCGTCACGATGATCGAGGACATCACCGCGCGACATGACCTCCAGGCCCGGCTGCGACACCAGGCCCTGCACGATCCGTTGACCAACCTGCCAAACCGTAGGGTCTTCTTCGAGCGGCTGGACGCGGCGCTCAACGCCAACGGCGCGCGGCACGCGCTCGGTATCTGTTACCTCGATCTCGACGGCTTCAAGGAGATCAACGACACGCTCGGCCATGACATCGGCGATCGCCTCCTACAGGAGGTGGCCCGACGATTGGATAGAGGTCTCGGCGCCGATCATCTGGTCGCTCGGATGGGCGGGGACGAGTTCGTCGTGCTCGTCGAAGCGGCGAACACCCCGGACGAGATGGTCACCGTCGCGCAGACGGCGCTCGCGGCCGTACGGGAACCGATGCGTATCAGTGGGCACACCGTAACCGTGTCGGCCAGCGTCGGAGTCGTCGCGCCGCCGCAGCCGATGCGCAGCGGCGCGGAGCTCATGAAGGCCGCCGACATGACGCTCTATTGGGCCAAGGCCGAAGGTCGCAACCGGTGGGCGTTGTTCGACCCGGATCGCCATGCCAAGGAGGTCACCCGTTACGAGCTGTCGCGTTCGCTGCCGGCCGCCCTCGAGCTCGGTGAGCTGTTCCTGGAGTACCAGCCGCTCGTACGCCTTCGCGACGAGAAGCTGGCCGGCGTCGAGGCGCTCGTCCGCTGGCAGCATCCGACGTGGGGTCGCCTGGAGCCGAGCGAGTTCATCGGTCTGGCCGAAGAGACCGGCATGATCGCCGATCTCGGGATGTGGGTGCTGCGCAACGCATGCGCGCAGGCACGCGACTGGCGCGACCGGTTCCCCGACCGTCGGCTCGTGCTCAGCATCAACCTCGCCACCCAGCAGGTCAACGACCCGACGATCGTCGAAGATGTCGCCGGCCTGATCGCCGAATTCGATCTCGAACCCAGCCTGGTCGAGCTGGAGATCACCGAGAGCGCGATCATGGCGACGGCCGGGCAGCCGTTGAAGACGCTGCACGCGTTGGCCGACGTCGGCGTGCGGATCGCGATCGACGACTTCGGGACCGGATACTCGAATCTCGCCTACCTGCGAACGCTGCCGGTGCACTCGCTCAAGCTCGCCGGACCGTTCATCTCGAGTTTGTACGACCGTGGGCGCGACGATCCGGAGGATCACGCGATCGTCCGTACGCTCATCAGCCTGGCCCATACCCTCGGCCTGTCCGTGACCGCCGAGGGCGTCGAGACGGCGGCGCAGGCGGGGGCGTTGCGCCATCTGCAATGCGACATCGCGCAGGGCTACTACTACGCCCGGCCGCAGGCCGCCGCCAATATCGACGAGTGGCTGAGTGGCCACGACACCCTCTGACCAGGCCCCGGCCGGGGTAGTCGTTTCGCTCACACCCGCACGGGCCGCCACGCGGTTGCACGCTCACGTACCCTGACCTGACTTGCTGACGAGTTCGGGGACGGGGAGCGCGAATGCGTCGAGAGTTGCGCAGGACGGCCGCCCTGATCGCGGCCGTGGTGCTTGCGGGGAGCGCCGTGAGCGCCTGCTCGCTCCGACCGGTCCACGCGGACTCCGCCGACGGGCCGCAGCCGGTGTTCGTGACGAGCGGACCGGGCGACTCGCCGACGGCATCGCCGACACCGCCGCCGGCACCTACGCCGGCACCGAAGAAGTCGCCGAGCAAGAAGCCGGCCACATCGCCCAGCAAACGGCCGACCGAAACCATAGCGCCGCCGCCCGGGTGCGCCGGCTTGCAGGGCAAGAATCTGTCCAAGACCGCCGTCAAGAATCTGCTCGTGGCCGCGTCGCGCCGTCAGCCCTGGGTCGGTGTGCAGCAGCCGGCCAACCTGACCAAGCCGTTACCGAAGATCACCGTACCGTTGAAACTGCTCCGAGCGATCGCCGCACAGGAGAGCGGCTGGCAGTCGGCCTGCAAGTCGAACGACGGCCTGGGGTTCGGCCTGTTCCAGGTGAGCGCGGACACCGAGGCGTTCGTAAACAACCGGTTCGGCGAGCGCTACGACCGGTTCGTAGCGGCCGACAACATCGCGATCGCGACCGACAATCTGGCCTGGCTGCTCGTCTACTTCGGGCAGTTCCACTTCCACGAGACCTACAGCTGGTCCACCACCAAGCTGTTCGACGCGGTCATCGCATCGTTCAACGCGGGCTACGGCACGATCAACCCGGGCAACTCGATCGTGATCCCCGACTACGCGCAGGCGTACGTGAACGCCGTCCGCCAGCAGGAGTTGCCGACCGCTGACTGCCAGAGCTGGGGCTGACGTACCCGTCGCGCCGTCACGGCCGATCCGCCGGCGGAGTCGATGACCCCTCCTCATCGGGTGGGCCGCCCATCGAGACCAGCAGCGGCGGCGGGGCGTCCAGGCCGCAATGCAGCGCGTGCTCCTCGGCCGGAATCGGCTCCGGGCGTTCCTCGGGACGAGGATTGCGAATGGTCAGCGCGGCCAACACTCCACCGACGACGCACAGACCGGCCGCGATCAGCACCGCGGTTTGGAAGCCGCTGGAGAACTCATCCGGATGCAGGTAGGCGGCTCCGGTGATCCCGGCCGCGGCGGGCAGGACGGCGACGGCGATGAGTCCGGCCGCCCGCGCGACGTCATTGTTGATCGCCGAGGCCAGCCCGGATCGCCGCGAACTCAATGCGCCGAGAGCCGTCGACGTCAACGGAGCGACCGTGATCGCGAGCCCAAGGCCGAACACGACAACCGCCGGCAACACCTCCGTCAGATAGCTGCCGCCGGCGTCGATCCGCGCGAAGAGCGCCATGCCGGCACCGACGATCAGCGGACCGACCGTCATCTGGAGGCGCGGACCGATCCGCGATGCGAGCGCGCCCGAGCGGGCCGACAGCACGAGCATGATCGCGGTTACCGGCAGCAGCGAGATGCCCGCCTCGAGCGCCGTGTATCCGGACACCTGCTGCAGTTGGATCGGCAGCAGGAACAGCGCGCCGCCCAGGGCGCCGTACACGATGAAGGTGACCAGGTTGGTTGCGGTGAACTGGCGCGACCGGAACACAGCGAGCGGCAGCATCGGATGCTCGGCCCGCCCCTCCCATCGCCCGAATGCGACAAGCATCAGCACACCGAGCACAAGCGCCAGGATCACCGGCGCGCTTCCCCATCCGCTCGACGGTCCTTCGATCAGGCCGTACGTGAGACCGATCAGGCCGAGCGTCACGAGCACGCCGCCGGTCGTGTCGATGCGCCCGGTCGCTTCCACGTCGTGCGACTCGGGTACGTGCCGCATCGCGACGAGAACGACGGCCACCGCGATCGGCAGGTTGATGAAGAAGATGAGGCGCCACGACACGGCCTGCACGAACCATCCGCCGATGAACGGGCCGATCGCGGTCGCGATGCCACCGAAACCGGACCACGCTCCAATGGCTTGGCTGCGATCGCTCGGGGCGAATGACGCCTGGAGGATGGCGAGGCTGCCCGGTGTGAGCAACGCGGCGCCGACGCCCTGCAGTGCCCGCGCCGCGATCAGTGTGTCCGATCCGGGCGCGAGGCCGCACAGCGCCGAGGCAAGGGCGAACCAGATCACGCCGATGAGGAACACGCGCCGGCGGCCGTAGCGGTCGCCCAGTGCGCCCGCGATCAGCAACAGGCCGGCGAGCGTCAACGTGTAGGCCGTGACCACCCATTGGAGGGTCGACAGGCCGGTGTCGAAGTCGCGGCCGATCGCCGGCAGCGCGATCCCGACCACGGTCGCGTCGATGGACGCTATCGCCGAGCCGAGGATGGTCGCGGCCAGCACCCATCGGCCGCGGGGGCTGGCGTAGCGAATGCCACCGGACGGTGGTGGCGTCGACGCGTTCATCGCACCCATGATCCTCCGTCGGCGCCGTTCGGGAGGCCCGGCGCTCACCAGGTGGTGACGAGACCACGGTCGATGCGGACGTCGTTGGGTATCCTCTCCTCGGCGGACGGACCTGCTGGCCGTCGCCAGCTCGGCGGTGCGGCCGGTTCTAGGGTGCCAGGGACGAGAGCTGTACGGTGCGGTGCCGCTCGGACACGATCCGCCGCGGTAGCGAGTTGATCGCCGTACGGTAGGCACCGGCGTAACCGCGGGCGAGCGTACTGGCGTTGAACCGCATGGCGACGTGACGGCGACACGCCGCCGGGTCCAGCCGGTCGACCTCGTCGATCGCCGGCGCCAGCTGATCCGGCTTGTCGCAGATGATGCCGGTCACGCCGTCGTCGATGACCTCGGGCACCGCGCCCGCGCGCAGCGCCACCACCGGCGTGCCGCAGGCCATCGCCTCGATCATGACCATGCCGAACGGCTCCTCCCACTGGACGGGGAAGAGCAGGCAACGCGCGTTCGCGAGAAGGATCCGCTTTTCCCGCGCGTCGGCGACGCCGAACATGACGTCGTCCGGCCCGAGCATCGGCTGGATCACGTCGGCCAGATACTCCTGCTCGATCTTCTCCGAACTCTTGCCGGCCAGGACGAGCGGGATCCCCGCCTCGTGCGCCGCGTCGATCGCGTGATGGGCGCCCTTGTCGGCGCTGAACCGGCCGAGGAACAGGGCGTAGTTGTCCTTGCGCGCCTTGTACGGCCACTGTTCGATGCGCAGCGCGTTCGGGACGGTCGCGACCCAGTTCAGCTCCGGCGCAAGTACGCGTTGGCGCGCGCTGATCGCGACCAGGTTGATGTTCGAGCCGAGTTCCCGGTAGTAGTTGCGCCATTCTTTGTGCTCGGCGGTGCCGTGCATCGTGACGACGGTCGGGACGCCCCAGCTCGCGTAGACCTCGGCATTGAGTGAGCCGGAGTACGTGTGGTCGTGTACGACGTCGATCCGACCGACCATCTCCCGCACCGAGTTGCGGGTTCGCAGGGCGTTCATGACTTCGGGGAAGGCGTCCCCCAGACGATCGGGCATCGTCCGTTCCCAGACCCGGACGAAGCGTGCCTTGGTCTCGGCGCCTTCGGCCCCGATGAGCGTTACGGAATGTCCACTTTCTACGAGCGCGTCGGCGAGGTCGGCGACCACGGTCTCGACGCCACCGTATGCGTCCGGTGGGATCCGGTAATACGGAGGTACAACGAGCGCGATGCGAAGCGGCGCATGATCGATCTCCATACCGAGGAACATACCGACGAGTCACACGGCCGACGGCATTTTTTCTTTTTGTGACCAATGCTGTGATACGGCTGATAACATCGGCGGATTACGGTAGTGCAGACCGTGAAGTGTCCGAATTACACGGCAACGCCAGGTGGCCCCGACAGCCCGGAGATCACCGTGGCCGGACATTGCCATTGCCACTGTTGGATACACCTTCGGTGGGTGCGCGTGATTGCGCTTGGTCGGCACGCGCGTAAGGCGGAGGATCGTGACCATGACACAAACGCCGAACGAGGGCCGCGTTCCCGCCGAACCGCCGACCGGCCGACGCGGTGACAGTCGTGGCGGTGCGACGCCGTCCCGGGTCGGCAGCCTGTGGGTCGCGTCCATCTTGTTCGCCGTGGTGCTCTTGTTGTTGCTCATCTTCGTGCTACAGAACGGCCAAGACGCAAAGATCTCATATCTCGGAGCGCACGGAAGTCTGCCGCAGGGCGTCGCGTTGCTGCTCGCGGCCGTCTTCGGAATCCTGCTGGTCGCACTGCCCGGCACGGCGCGCATCATTCAACTGCGCATCC
>DATCXD010000692.1:0-8487 GCA_036566005.1 Micromonosporaceae bacterium
CGATGCCGTGACGCCGAGGGCCGTAACACCGAGAATCGAGCCGGTCGGCCGGGATGCATCGGGTGGCGATACGGTGGCAATCGTGAGGACGTCTCCCGTCGTGCGCCAGGCCGACCACCTGAGCCACGACGAAGTCGACGACGTCCATCGCCTGGCCACCGCGGCCGGCGACGCCGACGGCGCCTATCCGCTGTCCGAGCACGTGATGCTGCACCTGCGGCTCGGCGGTGACGCGCCAGCCGTACACCTGCTCATCCGGCAGGGCGCCGAACTCGTCGGCTATGCCCACCTGGACACCACGGACGTCGTCGATGGCCCGAGCGCGGAACTGGTCGTACACCCGATGTTTCGGCGTCACGGCCTCGGCCGTGCGCTCGTCACGGCCTTGACCGACGCGGCGGCCTCCGCGGAGCGCGACGGACGCCTGCGACTCTGGGCGCACGGCGACCACCCCTCGGCGACGGCGCTCGCCCTGTCTCTCGGCTTCGACCGTCACCGGGTGCTGTTCCAGCTGCGACGGTCGCTGTTCGCGCCGGTCGCGCCGCCCAAACTGCCCGACGGGGTCACCCTGCGCGCGTTCGAGCCGGGCCGCGATGACGAATCGTGGGTACGGGTGAATGCGCGGGCCTTCGCCGGCCATCCCGACCAGGGCAAGTGGACCATCGACGACCTGCACGTGCGGATGGCCGAGCCATGGTTCGACCCGGAGGGCTTCCTGCTCGCGACGCGTGGCGCGGAGTTGCTCGGCTTCCACTGGACGAAAGTGCACGGGTCGCTGCGCAGCGACCACCGGCCGGACGACGAGGCGGAGCACGACCACGATCCGATCGGCGAGGTGTACGTCCTCGGCGTCGATCCGGATGCACGCGGGCTCGGACTGGGCGAGGCGCTGACCGAGGCCGGGCTGCTCCATCTGCGCGGGCGCGGGCTCGATCAGGTGATGCTCTACGTCGACGAGTCCAACCCGCGAGCCGTTGATCTTTACCACCGTCTCGGCTTCGTACGGTGGACGACCGACGTCTGTTTCCGGCGCGCTCGGCTTGTCTAAGCGCCTGGACCGCCGGTCGGCGCACCGTCCCTGAACGTGATACCGGACGGTCAGCTCGCTGGGCGGATTCTTGCCGTGCATCGACCGTGCTCAGACGCATGATCGCGGTCGTATCGACAGCCGTAATCTCCCCGCAATGTACGAAGCGCCGACCGTCACGCGGATGGTCGTGCGCTGTTCACCCTTCGTTCACCTTTCCCCGGTTGGCCGTCAACCTCCGGCTCCTAGCGTCGTTTTCGACCGGCCGGGAAGGCCGGTGCCGTGCACGGTGCCTGGCGCCTGTGCCCTTAACACCCCCGAAGGGACGAAAACACGTGAGGCTTCAGCGGTTCGGCATCCTGGCCGGCATTGCGCTGACCGCGACAGTCGCGCTCGCGGCGTGCGGCACGGACAACAACACGCCGACCAGTGGCGGTACGGATGGCGCGACCGCGTCCGGAGCCAATTGCGCCACTGGCACGCTGAACGCGCAGGGCTCGACGGCGCAGGCGAACGCGATCTCCACCTGGATCAAGAACTACAACGCGCAGTGCTCCGGCGCGACGATCAACTATCAGGGCACCGGCTCCGGCGCCGGCCAGACGGCGTTCATTGCCGGCCAGGCCGACTTTGCCGGGTCCGACTCGGCCCTGAAGGCGGCCGACCAGCCGAAGGCGAACGCGCACTGTGCCTCCGGCAGCGCCGGTGGCGTCGCGATCCACCTGCCGATGGTCGTCGGCCCGATCGCCGTCGTCTACAACGTGAGCGGTGTGACCAACCTGCAGCTCAAGCCGGCCACGATCGCCGGTATCTTCTCCGGCAAGATCACAACTTGGAATGACCCGGCCATCGCCGCCGACAACCCGGGCGCTAGCCTGCCGAGCACCAAGATCACTCCGGTACACCGCGCCGACAGTTCGGGTACCAGCGACAACTTCACCAGCTACCTGACCCAGACCGCCGGATCCGCGTGGACGTACAACCACGACAAGGTGTGGCACGCGCCGGGCGGCGATGCCGAGCAGGGTTCGGACGGTGTCTCGAAGTTCATCGCGAGCACCGACGGCTCGATCGGCTACGACGAGTGGTCTTTTGCCACGCTGAACAACCTCAACGTGGCGAAGATCTACAACGGCGCCGGCGAGTGGTCGACCCTGACCGCTGATTCGGCCGGCAAGACCATCGCCGGCGCGAAGGTCGTCGGCACCGGTAACGACCTGCAGATGAGCATCGACTACTCGACCAACACCCCGGGTGCCTACCCGATCGTGCTGGTCACATACGAGATCGTCTGCGACAAGGGCAATCCGGCCGGCCGCCTCGACCTGCTCAAGTCGTTCCTCGGCTACGCGTCGAGCGCCGGCGGCCAGCAGGTCCTCACCACGGTCGGCAGCGCTCCGCTGCCCGAGTCGGTCCGCAGCAAGGTCGCGGCGGCCGTCGCCGCGATGAGCTGACCGAGCCGAGACGATCCACCAACAGTGAAGGAGAGCTCACCTGAATGAGCGATCCATCGTTCAGTGGTTTCGCCGGCATCGCGTCGACACCCGCGACGGGGCCGTCTCGCGACGACGACGCGACTCAACTCGCCGCGACCGGTGGTCCGGCCGCCGGGAGCCCGGATACCCCACCGCCCCCATTCGGCGGCGGCGGCGCACTCCCCCGCAAGCGTCGATGGAGCCTGGAAACCTGGTTCCGCGGCCTCACCACCGGCGCCGGCATGACCGTCCTGATCATCATCGTGGCGATCGGGGCTTTCCTGATCGACGAGGCCGTGCCGGCACTCCAGGCCAACCACGTCAACTTCCTGACCTATAAGAACTGGTTCCCGAGCGACAACCCGCCGATGTTCGGCATCGCCGCGCTGGCGTTCGGCACGGTTCTCACCTCCGTCCTGGCACTTCTGATGGCGGTGCCCGTCGCGCTGTCGATCGCGCTGTGTCTCACGCACTACGCCCCGCGCCGGGTCGCCTCCGTGCTCGGCTTCGCGATCGACCTCCTCGCCGCCGTACCGAGCATCGTGTACGGCCTGTGGGGCCGCGACTATCTGGTCACCCCGATCTCCGGCCTGTCGGCCTGGCTGCACGCGTATTTCGGCTGGATCCCGATCTTCGGCAGCGACGGGCCGTACGGAAAGTCGATCCTGCTCGGTTCGATCGTCTTGGCGATCATGGTCTTGCCCATCGTGACCGCCCTGGTACGCGAGGTCTTCGCGCAGACGCCGACGATGAACGAGGAGGCCGCGCTCGCATTGGGCGCGACGAAGTGGGAGATGATCCGGATCGCGGTCCTGCCGCACGGCCGGCCCGGCATCATCGCCGCGGTCATCCTGGGCCTCGGCCGCGCCCTCGGCGAGACGATCGCCCTGGCGCTGACGCTTGGGTCGACATTCACCATCTCGACCGATCTGCTGGGCAATGGCGGCAACACGATCGCCGCGAACATCGTGCACAACTTCGGCGAGGCCGACACCATCGGGCGCGGCGCGCTGATCGCTTCCGGTCTGGTGCTGTTCGCCATCACATTGGTCGTCAACGTGGTGGCGCGCGCGATCATCTACCGCCGCCGCGAGTTCCGGGCGAGTGCGGCATGACCGCCGCGGCCTTCGCATCCAGCATCTGGTCGGCGGACCCACCGCCGTCCCGGGGGTGATCGAATGACGACCGAGACCCTTACCCGGTCCGCGTCCCTGAAGGCGCGCCGACTGCCCATCTGGGTGCCGTGGGCCGCCGGCGCCGTGAGCGCCGTGATCGCCTACCTGGTCATCTACGTTGGCGGCCAACTGCGCGGCGGGGTCGCGATGACGGTGGTCGCCGCGGCCATGCTCTTCGTGATCATCCTCGGCGCCGTGTCATTCAGCGTCGAGGGCTCCCGAGCGGCCCGCAACCGCGTGTTCGCCACCGCGATCTACATGGCGTGCGCACTCGCCGCGCTGCCACTCGTCTACCTGGTGAAGACGCTGATCGACAACGGACTGGACCGCTTCGACGCCGAATTCTTCACGCACTCGATGCGCGACATCACGCCGTTTGACGGCGGTGGCGGTGCCTACCACGCCATGATCGGCACGCTCGAGCAGGCCGGGATCGCAACACTGATCACGGTCCCGCTCGGCGTCGGTTGTGCGATCTACATCGTCGAATACGGCAAGGGCCGGCTCGTGAAGACCGTGCAGTTCTTCGTCGACGTCATGACCGGCATCCCGTCGATCGTCGCGGGCCTGTTCATCCTCGCTTTCTGGGTCGTCATCGTGTCGCCGGTGTTCAACAACGGCCGGCCCGGTTACTCCGGGTTTGCCGCCGCGCTCGCGCTGTCCGTGCTCATGCTGCCCACGGTTACCCGTTCATCCGAGGAGATGCTGCGGCTCGTACCGATTGCGCTGCGCGAGGGTGCGTATGCGCTCGGCATCCCGAAGTGGAAGACGATCCTGAAGATCGTGTTGCCGACCGCCGGTGCCGGCATCGTCACGGGCATCATGCTCGCCGTCGCGCGCGCCGCCGGTGAGACGGCACCGGTGATCCTGGTGGCCGGAGGGACCGACTCGATCAACCGGAACCCGTTCCACGGCAACCAGGAATCGCTCGCGGCATTCGTCTACGACCAGGCACGGCTCGCGACCAAGTTCGGTGCCCCCCGTGCGTGGTCGGCCGCCCTCACTCTCGTGCTCCTCGTGCTCGTCCTGACCATCGCGGCCAAGCTCCTCGCGCGTCGCAGCACGTTGCGGTGATCGAGATGCCCACACCGCCGGCCGCGCGCCCGCACCAGCCCGCATCGGGTCCGCCCGAACAGACCTGACAAGGACTAACACATGGCAAAGCGCATCGAAGCCAACAACATCTCCGCCTACTACGGGTCGTTCAAGGCCATCGACTCGATCTCGCTGACGATCGAGCCCAAGTCGGTCACCGCCCTCATCGGACCATCGGGCTGCGGCAAGTCGACGTTCCTGCGATCGATCAACCGCATGCACGAGGTCCTCCCCGGCGCCCACGTCGAAGGCAGCCTGACCATCGACGGCCAGAACATCTACGACCGGGACGTCGACGTCACCGCCGTACGCCGGATGATCGGCATGGTCTTCCAGCGGCCGAACCCGTTCCCGACCATGTCGATCTACGACAACGTCGTGGCCGGCCTGCGCCTCGGCGGCCTCCGTCGCAAGTCGGCGCTGGACGACGCGTGCGAGAAGGCGCTGCGCTCGGCCAACCTGTGGAACGAGGTGCACACGCGGCTGTCCCGTCCGGGGGCGGGCCTGTCCGGCGGCCAGCAACAGCGCCTGTGCATCGCCCGTACGATCGCGGTCGAGCCGCAGGTCGTGCTGATGGACGAACCATGCTCGGCGCTCGACCCGATCTCGACACTCGCGATCGAGGACCTGATCACCGAGCTCAAGTCCGAGTACACGATCGTGATCGTCACGCACAACATGCAGCAGGCGGCCCGCGTGTCGGACCGCACGGCGTTCTTCTCCATCGACAAGACCGGGGACCCGGGTCGCCTGATCGAGTTCGATGACACCACGCGCATCTTCACCAACCCGAACGAGAAGAAGACCGAGGACTACATCACCGGCCGCTTCGGGTGACTCACGCCTCCACGAGACGGGGCATCACCGGTGTCGCCGCGTCGCGGGCGGCGGCCGCGGCCATCAGTTCGTCGATCGTGCCGTACGCGTCGACCTGCTTCAGTGTGGCCCGCGTCGGCGGGAGCATCGGCAGGCCGCGACGTTCGATCGGCCGCACCCAGCGCACCTCGTCGGCCTCACCGCCGACGTTGCGCGTGAGCTGGCCGTCGGGCAACCGCGCCAGGAAGAAGTACGTGTCGTAACGTCGCGGCTCGAACTCCGGCGTGATCCATCGCGACCATGGTGCGAGCAGGTCGGCGCGCAGCGCGAGGTCGCGGGCGCGCAGGAACTCGGCGAAGCCGAGTTGACGCGCGACGAGCGCGGCGCGCTCCACCTCCCAATCGTCACCAGAAACGTCGTCGACGACCGTCGACCCGGTCGGGCCGGCGAGAAGGATGCCCGACTCTTCGAACACCTCGCGCACGGCCGCGCACACGATGGCCTCCGCCTGGTCCGGAGTCTGGCCGAGCCGCCGCGCCCAGGTCGTCGCATCCGGTCCCGCCCAACGGATTTCGGCGCCCGCATCGCGTGGATCGACCGAACCCCCAGGGAAGGCATACATGCCGGCAGCGAAGAGCATCGTCGGCACGCGCCGGATCGCGTACACCTCATAGCCGCCGGGATGCGCGCCGGCCTGCCTGCCGGACTGACCGGCGGATGGCCCGGGGCGAAGGAGGAGGACCGTCGCGGCCAGCCGCGGTACGGTCGGCGTGGCACCGGAGCCATAGAACGAGCGTGCGCGCGCGAGCAACGCCGGCGGCAGATCGGTGGGCCGCAGTTCCGGCGACGAGTCGCTGCGGTCGTCGGTCCCGGGCCCGGGATCGACCAGCGGCGCGTCAGTCAACCTGGACTACCACGGCCGTACCCTGGCCGACCCCGATGCAGGCGGCCGCGATGCCGTAGCCGCCGCCGCGCCGGGCCACCTCACGGCATACGTCGACGATCACGCGGGGCGCGGACGCACCAAGTGGGTGGCCCATGGCGATCGCGCCACCGTTCGGGTTGACCCGTTCCAGGTCGAGCGACGGCAGTCCGTCGAGCACCGACAGGACCATCGCCGCGAACGCCTCATTGATCTCCCAGGCGGCGATGTCCGCCACGGTCAGACCGGCCCGATCGAGCACTTTCCCGATCGCACCCACGGGAGCCAGCGTGAACCGCTCCGGCGCGATGCCGACGGTGGCGCTGGCGACGATGCGGCCGATCGGTTCGACGCCGAGTTCGACCGCCATCTCGCGGGTGCCGACGAACGTCGCGATGGCCCCGTCGTTGATGGGCGAGGAATTGCCGGCTGTGACCGTGCCGTCCTTGGTGAACGCTGGCTTCAACGCGGCCAATTTCGCCGCCGTGGTGTCCGGACGGATCGACTCGTCGCGGGTCACTGACTCGACCGGGAACACGTACCCGTCGTGCAAGCCCTTGTCGAACGCGGCGCGAGCCCGCTCATGTGACCGCAGCGCCCATTCGTCCTGCGCCTCGCGCGAGATGCCGAGTTCGGCCGCGACGGCCTCGGCGCAGGCGCCGAGCGACGCCGTCTGCCGGGCGGAAAACTTCGGGTTCACGATGCGCCAGCCGACCTGCGTCGGATAGAGCTGCATCGTGGTCGGCTGGGCGACATCGGGCTTCGGGATGACGAACGGCGCGCGGGTCATGCTCTCCACGCCACCGGCGATCATCAGCGACGCGTCACCGGCTCGGACCGCGCGCGCGGCCTGGATGATCGCTTCCCCACCGGAACCGCACAGCCGGTTGACCGTCACCCCGGGTACGGCGTCCGGCAGCCCGGCCAACAGCACCGCCATCCGCCCAACGTTGCGATTGTCTTCACCGGCACCGTTCGTGTCGCCGAGGATCACGTCCTCGATGCGGCCGGCGTCGAGCCCGGCGTGCCGCTTCAACAGCTCGATGATGGGCAGTGCGGCCAGGTCGTCCGTACGGATTCCGGCCAGTCCACCGCGGTGCTTGCCGAACGGCGTACGAGCCGCGTCAATGAGGTAGGCGTCCACGGCATCGAGCCTACCGGCCGCCGGACCGCACGGACCTCGGCGAACGCGGCGAACACGGGCGAAGGCGGCGAACACGGGCGATCGAGCGATCGGCCGCCCGCGGTGGTTGCGTGCCGATCTGATGGTCCGCCGCAACGTTCGCGCCGGCCGACTGGTTCGATGTGTGCATGACCGACCCGATCCGCTGGGGCATCGTCGCAACCGGCCGCGTCGCGGCAAAGTTCGTCAGCGATCTCGGGATCGTCGACGATGCCGAGATTCTCGCAGTGGCCTCACGCAGCGACGATTCGGCCGGCCGGTTCGCCACTGAGCATCACATCCCGCGACCGTACGGCACCTGGGAAGCGCTCGCCGCCGACCCGGACGTCGACATCGTCTATATCGCCGATCCACACTCGGCCCACCATGCGGCCGCCCGCATGATGCTCGAGGCCGGCAAGGCGGTGCTGTGTGAGAAACCCATCACACTCAACGCGCCGCAGACCGAAGACCTCCTCGCCGTCGCGGCCAAGCACCACGTGTTCCTGGCCGAGGCGATGTGGACGCGCACTATCCCGGCGGTACGCCGAATAGTCGACCTCGTCGCCGACGGTGCGATCGGCGAGGTGACCGCAGTATCGGCCGACTTGAGCTTCGCCGCGGCCATCGGGCCCGAGCACCGCCTGCGCAACCCGGCGCTCGGCGGCGGCGCGCTCCTCGACCTCGGTGTATATCCGCTGGCGCTCGCGCAACTGTTCCTCGGCTCGCCCGACACGGTCAGTGCATCGGCGCGGCTGTCACCCGAGGGCGTCGATGCCGGGACCGGGATCCTCCTCGGCTACCGCCCGGGGCGA
>DATCXD010000728.1:0-7115 GCA_036566005.1 Micromonosporaceae bacterium
TGGCCTCGCGCAGCGCCAATCTCGGCGGCCCCCGGCTGGTGTTCGGCAACGGCCACTTCCGCGCCGACCTGTCCGACGTCGGCGGCCTGCCGGCCGGCGCAACCGTGATCGACCTGGCGAGCGCGCTCCGCGACGAGCGCGAACTGCTTGAGCCGATCTTCAGGGGTGCCGACGACCAGCGGCATGCGTTTGCCGCGGTCAACAGCGCCCTCGCCACGGACGGCGTGCTCGTCCATCTCGCTGAGGGCGTACGGCTGCCCGCTCCGATCCACCTCGTCTTCGTCACCGACACCGCGGGCGAGCGGCTGCTGGCCAGCCCCCGCTCGGTGTTCCTGCTCGATCCGGCCAGCAGTGCGCAGATCGTCGAGACTCACATTGGCACCGACGGCGACGTGCACTGCACGAACACCGTGACAGACGTGCGCCTCGGCCGTGACGCCAGCCTGGAGCATTACAAGATCCAGGACGAGCCACACACCGCCTACCACCTCGCGCTGCTGAACGTGCGCCAGGACAGCGGCAGCCGGTTCACATCGCACTCGGCCATGCTCGGCGCCGCGATCGCCCGCCAGGAGGTGCGGGTGCTACTCGCCGGCGAGGGCGCGGACCTGCACCTCGACGGGTTGTATCTACCGGTCGGCACGCAGACACACGACAACACGATCTTCGTCGACCATGCGTCGCCCGGTTGCGCGAGTCACCAGCTCTACAAGGGCGCATTGTCCGGACGCAGCAGGGGCATCTTCAACGGGCACATCATGGTGCGCCCCGGTGCGGACGGGACGGATGCCCACCAGACGAACAAGAACCTGCTGCTTGCCGACCGCGCCGAGGCAGACACCCGCCCCCGGCTGGAGATCTATGCCGACGACGTCAAGTGCACCCATGGCGCCGCGGTGGGCCAGCTCGACGAGCAGGCTCTGCTTTACCTGCGCTCGCGCGGGATCGACGAGCAGGCGGCTCGGCGAGTGCTGGTGGACGCGTTCATCCAGGAAATGATCGACCGCGTCAGCATCCTGCCCGTACGCGAGCGGCTGACGACGCTGCTAGCGGCGAGGACACTCGCATGAGCAGCGAGCTGGCCGACATGTACCAGGACGTGATCATCGAGAACGCACGACGACCGCATAACCTCGGCCACCTCGACGACGCCACCTACGTCATGCAGGCGCACAACCCACTGTGCGGCGACCAACTGACGCTGTTCCTGACGCTGACCGGCGACACCATCACGGACGTCGCGTTCGAAGGATCGGGCTGCGCGATCTCCACCGCGTCGGCCTCGATGATGACCGTCGCCGCGAAGGGGCTCACCCGCGAGCGGGCACTCGAGCTGTTCGGACACGTACACACGATGCTCACTGTCGACCCCGAGCCCGGCGAGGGCGAGCCGGACGTCGGCAAGCTCGTCGCCCTCTCCGGGGTTCGGGAGTATCCGACCCGGGTCAAGTGCGCCTCGCTGGCATGGCAGGCATTGCGCGGCGCGCTCACCGGCGCCGCCGACCGCGACGGCGAAGTTAGGACGGAGTAGGACCCATGGCCGCGACGTACCAGACAGTTGAATTGGAACGCGACTGCATCGCCATGATCATTCCTGGCGGGCAGCGCGTGCAGTTGCACCGCGGAGAGACGGTGCTGGTGACCCAGACGCTCGGCGACAGCGTCACCGTGCAGACCCAGGCCGGCTACCTGGTGCGGCTGAGCGCGGCGGATTCGGCGGCGATGGGACTGGCCGACGCGCCGAGTCCAACGACCGCGACCGCCGACGCGAGCGGACCGCTCGATCTCGACGAGGTCGTCGCGGCGCTGAAGAACGTGTTCGATCCCGAGATCCCGATCAACGTCGTGGACCTGGGGTTGATCTACCGGTGCGAGGCGGTGCCGCTGGCCGGCGGTGGTAACCGGATCGAGATCGACATGTCCATGACAGCGCCCGGCTGCGGCATGGGCGACATTCTGAAGCACGACGCGGCTACCGCCGCCAAGGCGGTCGCTGGCGTCAGCGACGTCCAGGTGGAGCTCGTGTGGGACCCGCCGTGGGGCCTGGAGCGGATCTCCGACGCCGCCCGGCTGCAACTGGGGATGATGTGAGGTCGCCGATTCACGGCACGATCGCACGCACGAGTAGCGCGCAGCCCGGCCGCGTGAGCTCCTCGACGGGGTCGGCGGCCACGAGATGCAAACCGTGATCGCCGAGCAGCGAGACGACATGCATGGCGGCGTTGCGCCGCCCGGCCGGGCTGGCCTGCATCACGAGGGATACGCACGTCCCTTCGGCGTACGCCTCGATCCGGTAGCAGTTGGCGCGCATCCGGCGCAATGCGTGAGCGACCCGCTCGGCCGGCACCGGTTGCGAGTTCTCACCGTCCGTGGTCGTCATTTCGGCGCTCCCCTCAGATCTCCAGTATCGACTCACACACCCATCCACCGATAAGAGAGGCAGACCAATGTCCGCAGACGCCATCCTCGATGTGCGGAGCGAGCCGCATGCCCGCAGGCACGAGCTGATCTTCAGCTCCTTCGGCGAGCTAACCCCCGGCAACGGGTTCGTCCTCGTCAACGACCACGACCCCAAGCCCCTGTACTACCAGTTCAACGCCCAGTACCAAGGGGGATTCAGCTGGGAATATCTGGAGCAGGGGCCGGCGGTCTGGCGGGTGCGCATCGCAAGGCCCGCGCAATGAGCGCGCCGCAGCCAACCGATGCGCCGGCCGAGCAGGTCGTGGACACACGGGCGCCGGACGCCGATAGCTGTGTGAATCTGACGAACCGCGCCGTTGATGCTCTGGCTCCGGGCGCCAGCTTCGTGCTCGTTGCCGATCACGATCCGATCGGCTTGTGCTACATGCTCGACGCCGAACGTCCGGGAGCGATTACCTGGCAGCCACTCGAGCAGGGCTCAGCCACCTGGCGGGTGCGCATCACGAAGGTTGGGTCGCCGCGCGGCTGACCGTTCGCCCGCTGGGCGCTCGCCGCGATGGGCGAAGCGTCGCGATGGGCACCGCGCAGCACGTGCGCATTCAGCTCACCACGTCCTTGCGCAGGAAGCGCCACCAGGCGAACCCGAAGAAGATCGCGGCATAGACCACCGCGGCGATCGCGCCCTTGATCATCTCGTTGTACTGCACCGGCGTCGACAGCAACCCGAGCCACGCCTGCGAATAGTGCGTGGGCAGGTAGTTGCGGATCGAGCCCAGTGCGGTGATCTGGTCCAGGATGCTCGACAGGATCTGCAGCAGGACGGCGCCACCGACCGCGCCGAGCGGCGCGTCGGTGGACACCGAAAGCAGGAACGCAAGGCCCGCGACGATGAGCAGGGTCACGGCCAGGTACGCCACGATGCCGAGCAGCCGCCACAGCGCCGGTACGGGTGCGATGTCGTCGGCGACGTTCGAGCGCAGCGGATGCCAGCCGTAGCGCGCCGTACCGGCGGCCAGCGCCGTCGCGGTCAGCAGGAACAAAGAGATTCCGCTGTACGTCAACGCCACCAACAGCTTGCTGCCGAGCAGGCGAGCCCGGGGCACCGGGATGGCCAGTAGGTAACGCAGACTCCCCCAGGACGCTTCGCTCGCGATCGTGTCGCCGTGGAACAACGCAACCACGACGACCAGCAGAAACGATGCGGACACGAGCAACGTGAACAAGGCAAAGTTGAGACCGCCGGTCGTCGCGATGTCGGCGAGCGCCGCGAACTGGCCGCGGTCGCCGCCGCCGTTGCCCGAGTTCCCGCCGAACTCGAACGCGACCAGGATGATTAGTGGCAGGACGAACATGAAACCGAGCGTCAGTTGCGTACGGCGTCGGGACAGTTGCCGTCGCATCTCCGTCGCGTACGTCAGGGTCGCCGTCGGACGGTAGCCGTCCGCACCGCCACGGGCTTGCGCCCGCGTCTCGCCGGCGTCGTGGTCCCCGGTGGCGTGGACCCCGGTGTCGTGGACCGTATGCGTCATCGTTCCCCACTCGCCTTCGTGTCGCCGCCGACCAGCGCGAGGAACGCGTCCTCGAGCCTTCGGCGCGGGGCGATCCGATCGACACCAATCCCGGCTCGTACGAGCGCCGCGACAACATCCGACCGCGGCGTGCCGTCCATGTTCACGACCAGACCGTCGCCTTCGGCCTCGACCGTCTGCACGCCGGCGATCGCGGCGAGAACCCGCTCGGCCGCACCGACGTCGGAGACGTCGAGTTGCACCGTCGGCGAATCGCCCACGACGTCGTCGACCGGACCGTCGGCCACCTTCTCGCCCTTGTGCATGACCGCTACGTGCGTGCAGGTCTGCTCGACCTCGGCCAGGAGGTGGCTCGACACCAGCACTGCGCGTCCGTCGGTCGCGTAGCGCCGCAGCACGCGACGCATCTCGGCAATCTGGGGCGGGTCCAGCCCGTCGGTCGGCTCGTCGAGCACCAGCAGTTCGGGCAGTCCGAGCATCGCCTGGGCGATGGCCAGCCGCTGGCGCATCCCGTGGCTGTACGTCTTGACCCGCCGATCGATCGCCGAGCCGAGCCCGGCAATGTCCAACGCCTCGTCCATGTGCGAATCGGCGGGCGGCCGACCGGTCGAACGCCAGAAGAGGCTGAGGTTCTCCCGGCCGGACAGGTGCGGCATGAATCCCGGACCCTCGACCAGGGCACCGAGCCGGGACAGCACCGGCGACCCGGGGACGAGCCGATGCCCGAAGACGTAGATCTCGCCCTGCGTCGGTTGGGTGAGTCCCATCAACACCCGCAGTGTCGTGGTCTTGCCGGCTCCGTTCGGCCCGAGCAGTCCGAGCACCTGACCCGGCCGCACTTCCAGGTCGAGTCGCGCGACCGCGACGAACGAGCCGTACTCCTTGCGCAGTCCGCGTACAACCAGCGGCACGTTTGCATACTCGGCGCGTACGGCGAGCACTCGACGCCGGCTCCGGCGCCGGGCCAGCATCACGATCGCGACCGTGCCGAGCGCTAAGGCTGCGACGAGAATGCCGAGCGCCCACCACCACGGGCCGTCCGACCCGGCCTGTTCGACACTGTGCACCGATGGCAGCGCGATCCCCGTATCACTCGCGACGCCGCCCAGAGCGACCGTATAGACCGTCGGAGCGGCCGGCGTCGCGTACGCCTGGTCCGACGTCGCGACGGTCAGCCGCAGCACATGGCCGGTCTCGAAGCGGTGGACGATCGCCGGCAGCGTCACGGTCACCGGTTGCGCCGCGTCGATGCGGGCGGGTAGGCCGGTCAGCTTGACCGGCGCGACGAGACCATCCGGTAGCGAGAGGCTTCCGGTCGGATCGACGTCGTACAGCTTGACGAAGACGACAGCCGTGCCAGTCGGCGACGCGACCTTGATCGAGACCCGCGGTGATCCGACGACGTCGACAGAGTGCTCCAGCGGCGCCGAGTAGAAGTCCGCGTGCTGGCCGGGTACATCGGTGGTGATGCCACGCGCGAACGACACCGCCCCGCCGCCCGCGCCGGGCAACGAGCTAATCGCC
This sequence comes from Micromonosporaceae bacterium, assembly GCA_036566005.1. GTDB lineage: Bacteria > Actinomycetota > Actinomycetes > Mycobacteriales > Micromonosporaceae > DASQPR01. The sequence continues at coordinate 5,475 of DATCXD010000728.1, forward strand.
GCCGGGGTGCCGTTGGGTGGGTTGGCGGCCGGCTGCGGCGGACCGGCCACGGCGACCTGCGTCGCCGACTGACCGCCAAGACCCGGATACCTCGGTACGTCGAAGGCCAGCGCGACGACTCCGTTGGTGTTCGCGTCCAGTCCGGCGATCCGGGAGTAACTGAACGCATCCGACGGGGTCGGACCGGTGCCCTTGAGGTAGTAATCGAGCCATTGGTCGGTGAGCTTGTTCAACCGATCCTGGTCCGACTGTGGCCCGGAGCCGCCGTCGTGGCCGCCGGTGAACCAGGCCACCCGTACGGTCGTGCCGTTCGCGGCGAGCCCCCGCGCGTTGGCATCCGCCTCGGACAACGGGAACAAGCTGTCCGCCTCACCCTGGATCAACAGCGTCGGCGCCTTGATCCGGTCGAGTACGCCGGCCGGGCTGGATCGTTCGAGCAATGCGATGTCGGCCGGTGTGGCGGCGCGGGACGAAGCGATCGACAGATAAGCCCGGCAGACATCGGCGGCGAACCGCCCACAGGCCGGATCATTGGTCGGGTCGTTGGCCGGACTGTCGCCAGGAACGCTCGAAATCGTCGAGCCGTCGCCAGGCCTAGGGATACGGACACCCGAGCCGCTGCCGCCGAAAGCAGTGTTTCCGAAGAACAAGCCGGCCCACGCCTTCTTGAACACGCCGTCACTCGGTGCGCCGCCATCGGCCGACGGCAGGAACGCCGTTGCGAGGTTGTTCCAGGTAATCGTCGGCACGATCGCGTCGACCCGCTTGTCGTACGCCGCGAGGAGAAGCGAAAACCCGCCGCCGTACGACCCGCCGACGGCCGCGACCCGGGGATCGTCCGAGCCCGACTTCTCGACCTCCGGACGGGTGGCGAGCCAGTCGATCAACTGGGAGCCGTCCTTGATCTCCCAATCGGGGCTGTCCAGATGGATCTGCCCGCCACTGGCACCGAAGCCCTCGGCGGTCCACGTCAGGACCGCGTAGCCCCGGCTCACCAGATCTTCGGCCTGGTTGGTCACCGAATCCTTCGTACCCCCGAAACCGTGCGCCAGCAGGACGGCGGGCACCGGATGCGCGGCGCTGGCCGACCGCGGCTCGTAGTAGGTCGTGTCGAGGTTGACCGCTGTCGTGCCGTTCGGGCCGGTGTGAACGGTGAGCATCCGAGCCTGCGTGGTGTAGGCCGCAGGCTTCGGCAGCACGGCCCAGACGAGCGCCGCGAACACGACCGCCGCCACGATCGACCAGGTGACCACGCGACGGCGGGTCCACCGGATGCGGGGCAGCGCACGCCGGAGGCGCTGCGACAGGGTTGACGGCATGGGGATCACGGTACGTCGTGGTCTGCATCGGCTGCGTACGACGGCAGTGGTACGCGGGCCGCGATCAGCTACGCCGGCCGTCGACACTCCGCCCCGTCGTGCTCCTCCGTCGGTGCATCCAGGCGATCGGCCGGCGCGTGGCGGATAGGCTGGCCGGCGTGACCGCTCCGACGCTGACGCTCACCGCGACGCTCCGCGCGGCCGGCGTCGATGCCCGACGCGGCATCGTGCGGCTGCATCCCGAAGTGTTGACGGCGCTGGGGTTGCGTCCGGGTGACGCCGTGACGATGACCGGCGAGCGTACGACGGACGGGATCGTCGC
>DATCXD010000054.1:0-3321 GCA_036566005.1 Micromonosporaceae bacterium
TCGGTGGACTGGGTCGACCGGGACCTCGTGTGGGCCGAGGTCGCGCCCGCCCTGTACGCGAACGCCGCGGCGAATCAATGGGATCCGGCCGTTGCCGTCGACTGGACGGCAACGGCCGAGGTGCCAACCGAAATCGAAGACGCAGTCGTGCAGGTGATGACCTACCTCGTCGAGAATGAGCAGGCGGCACTGGTCATCCCGGCTCGGCTACTGTCACGACTACACCCGCACTTTCGGGAGGTCATGCAGCTGCTGGCGACGCAAGTCGCCGACGAGGCGCGCCACGTGGAGATATTCACCCGACGCGCGCTCCTTCACCGCGACGAGTTAGGCGTCTCGGGCGTTGGCGGCCGATCGTCGTTGCAGAGTCTCCTCGACGAGCGCGATTTCACCCTCGCCTCTTTCCTGCTTTCGGTCCTGGGTGAGGGTACGTTCCTCGACCTGCTGCGGTTTCTGCATCGGTATGCCCCGGATCCGGTGACGGCACAGGTGAGTCAGCTCGCTGGTCGGGACGAGGCTCGGCACGTCGCATTCGGCGTCGCTCACACCGGGCACCTGGCCCACACAGATCCCACCTTCCTGCACAAGCTCCGCGCCGCCGTCGAACGACGTCATGCGGTGCTTGCCGATACCGCCGGGCTGAATGGGCAGGTGTTCGACTCTCTTATCTTGATTGCCGCCGGCTCGTGGGAGCCCGCGGCGATAAGCCGGGGTTGGCAAGCGGTGCAGGACCTGCAGCGCGCGATGGATGAGGGACGGCGACGGCGCCTTGCCTACATCGGTTTCCCGGACGACGAGGCGGCCGACGTGTCGGCACTGCACACCCGCAACTTCATGTGATGGGCGGACACTGTGATCGGCGGACAATGCTGATAGGCGGATACTGTGATGGGCGGACAATGCTGACTCGCGATGAGCGGACAACGCATGTCCGGGAATGATCCGCGCCGGCGCATCCCGCGTACCGATGCCCTTCTGGCCGACGAGCGCTTGGCCGACGCCGGCGAACGGCTGGGGGCCGCGACCGTTAAACATGCGGTACGTGACGCGCAGATGCGTGCCCGTCGGGACGAAATCGAGCCGGAAGACATCGTCGATGCTGCGATGGCATCGTTGCCGGACACGGCCTCGGCCCTTCGCCCGGTGCTCAACGGAACCGGCGTCATTCTGCACACGAATCTCGGCCGGGCGGCATTGTCGGCCGCGGCGGTGACCGCGATCGCGGCGGCTTCCGGGTACGTCGACGTGGAGTACGACCTTGCCACCGGCGTACGGGCACGCCGCGGCCGGTCGACCCTGAATGCGTTGCTAGCCGCGGTCGCGGCGGCGGAGGACGCCTTGGTGGTGAACAACGGTGCCGCCGCGCTCGTGCTGGCCGCCACGTCTCTTGCCGCCGGCCGGGAAATCATCGTCAGCCGAGGCGAGTTGGTGGAGATCGGCGACGGATTTCGCATCCCCGATCTGATCGCCAGCACCGGTGCGCGATTGCGTGAAGTCGGCACGACCAATCGCACTCACCTGACCGACTACCGGAACGCGGTCGGACCGGACACCGGCTTCGTTCTGAAGGTCCACCCGTCGAACTTCACCGTACGAGGATTCACGTCCACCGTACCGTTGCGATCGCTGGCTGATCTCGGCGTCCCGGTCATCGCCGACATCGGCTCCGGATTGTTGCATCCGGATGCCTTGCTGCCCGACGAGCCGGACGCGACCACGTCGCTCGCGTCGGGCGCAACGATCGTGACGGCCAGCGGCGACAAGCTTCTGGGCGGCCCGCAGGCCGGTCTCATCATGGGGCGCCGGGACGTCGTCAACACGTTGCGACGCCATCCGCTGGCCCGGGCGTTGCGGGTCGACAAACTGACGCTTGCCGCGCTCGAGGCAACACTGACCGGTCCGGTCAACCCGACGCGTCGAGCGCTGCATGCCGATCCGGTCGATCTGCGCACGCGTACGGAGTCACTCACCGCTGCGTTGATCCGTGACGGCGTAGCCGCCTGTACGATCCCGTCGACCGACGTCGTCGGTGGCGGCGGCGCGCCCGACCTCGTACTGCCGGGGTGGGCGGTCCGGCTCCCGGAGGTTTTCGCGGTCGAGCTTCGCAGTGGACGACCACCGATCGTCACCCGGGTCGAGCACGGGCACTGCGTTCTCGACCTGAGATGCATTCCGCGAGCGGACGACGATGCCGTCCGTCGCGCCGTCATTTCGGTGCACGGGTCCGGTCATGCAGGCGAGGTGCCGCGATGCACGTAATCGCGACGGCCGGACACGTCGACCACGGCAAGTCCACCTTGGTTCGCGCGTTGACCGGCATGGAGCCCGATCGGTGGGCCGAGGAGCGGCGCCGCGGGATGACCATTGACCTCGGCTACGCATGGATGAGACTCGAGGACGGCACGCAGGTCGCATTCGTCGACGTACCGGGGCATGAGCGGTTCATCACCAACATGCTCGCCGGCATCGGCCCGGTTCCCGCGGTGCTCCTCGTCGTTGCGGCGGATGAAGGCTGGTGCCGACAGACCGCGGAGCACCTCGCCGCGCTGGACGCGCTCGGCGTCCGTCATGGCGTCCTGGCGGTGACCCGCAGCGATCTCGGCGACGCCGATCTCGCTATCGAGGAAGCCCGCGACTACCTGGCCGACAGCTCGCTCGCGGACATCGAAGCCGTCGCCGTCAGTCCCGTCACGGACTCCGGGATCGACAAGCTGCGCGCGGCGCTACTGCGCATGACCACTCAGCTCCATCAGCCCGAGTCACCCGCGACAAGGCTGTGGGTCGATCGCGTCTTCAGCATCCAAGGCGCCGGTACGGTCGTGACGGGCACCCTCGCGAGCGGCCGGATCGCTATCGACGACGAGCTGACGGTCTCGTCAACCGGCGAGACCGTTCGCGTACGAAGCCTGGAAAGTCTCAAGACCCCGATCACATCGGCATCGGCGGTCGCGCGGGTTGCCGTCAACCTACGCGGTGTCAAGCGCTCGAAAATTCGTCGCGGCGACGCATTGATCACCGCGGGGCTGTGGGCCGAGGTCCGGTCGATGGACGTACGGCTCGTCAACGTATCGACCCGGCTGCCGGCCCAACCGGTCCTCCATGTGGGCTCGGCCGCGCTGCCCACGCGACTTCGGGCCCTCGGGCCCGATACGGCTCGGCTCAGCGTGGATACCCCGCTCCCCCTGCACATCGGCGAACGCGCGCTGTTACGCGATCCAGGTCGTCAACACGTGATAGCGGGCGTCGTCGTGCTCGACACCGATCCACCCAGACTCCTACGACGCGGTGCCGCGGCCCGGCGGGCGGAGGAAATCGCTGCCA
>DATCXD010000060.1:0-2231 GCA_036566005.1 Micromonosporaceae bacterium
CGGCCGTCCTGGTCGAGGCCGGGCCGGGAGAACGCCGCGGTGGCTTGCGCGCCGCCGTCAACGTCGCGCTGGGCGGCGGCGTCATCGCCGGTACGGCGAACCTGGCGAACCTCCTCGACCTGCGACCCGGGCGAGCGCTGAAGGTCGGTACGGTCGCCGCGACCGCGATGATCGCGGGGCCGGCCGGTGGCATCGTGGCCGGACCGGCCGGCGCCGCGATCGCCCTCCTCCCGGCCGACCTGGGCGAAGAGGTGATGTTGGGCGATGCCGGCGCGAACGCGTACGGCGCGTTGATCGGCCTGGCGATAGCGACTCGGACCGGCCCATGGCGGCGCGCGGCGATCCTCGCCGGCCTCGCCGTGCTCACGGCGGCGAGCGAGAAGGTGAGCTTCACCAAGGTCATCGAAGCGACGCCGGTGCTGCGGGAGTTCGACGCGCTCGGTCGTCGGTCCGATGCTCGCGATACCGGTGGTGTGGCCGCGGCTGGCCGGGCCGGCGCTGGTCCGGATGCCGAGCCACCGACCCACGGCTGAGGTGCGCCCGGTGCCGCCGGATCCCGACGCGCCGGTGCTCGTGACGACCGCAAGTTTCACGTCACCGGGCCTCCGGCGGCTGGCCGGTGCGGCCGCGTTGATCGCCGTGCTGACGATCGCGAGTCGACTGCTCGGCTTCGTCCGGACGCTCGTACTCGGCAAGGTCGCGATCGCCGAACTGTCCACGGCATATCTCACCGCGAACCTCATCCCCAACATCATCTTCGAGATCGTCGCCGGCGGTGCGCTCGCGAGCCTGGTGGTGCCGCTCGTCGCCGGTGCGATCGCCCGCCGTGACCGGACGACGGTCGGCGCCACCGCCTCGGCGCTGATGACCTGGGTGCTGATCATCCTTGTACCACTCGCGGTGCTTGTCGCCGTGTTCGCCGAGCCGATCGTGTCGGTGCTCCTCGGCGCCGTCGGCGGCGACCGTACGGCAACGGTCGCGGTGGGCACGCGCATGCTGCGGATCTTCGCCCCGCAGATCCCGCTCTACGGCATCGGTATCGTGTTGTCCGGTCTTCTCCAGGGCCATCGGCGCTTCGCGTGGCCGGTGCTGGCCCCGCTGCTGTCCAGCGTCGTCGTGATCGCCACCTACGTCGCCTACGGCCTCGCGGAGCCGTCTGTGGCCACGATTGCCGAGGTCAGCACGCGCGGACAGCTGATCCTGGCGATCGGTACGACGCTCGGCGTCGTCGTGTTGTCGCTCTCGCTGGTGCTTCCGGTGCGGGCGTTAGGGCTGCGATGGCGGCCGACCGTGCACTTCGACAGCGAGGCCAGGCGCAGCGTCTCCGGACTGGCCGCGGTCGGTGTCGTGACCGTGGTCGCGCAGCAACTCACCCTCGCGCTGGCCACCCGCCTCGCGAACAGCGATACGCCGCACGGCTTCATCTTCGTGTTCACCCTTGCCCAGACCGTGTATCTGGTGCCGTGGAGCGTGTTCGCGCTGCCGGTCGCGACATCGGTCTTCCCGGCCCTCGCGTCGGCGTACGCGACCGGGGACGAACCGGCCTTCCGCCGTACGTCGGCCGGTGCGACCCGGAGCGTAGCCCTGCTCTCGGCGCTCGGCGCCGCTGGAATGATCGCCATCGCCGGACCGATCGCGCGGTTGTTCGCCGCGACCGCGAGCCAGACCCGGCCGGATCCGTCGACGCTCGCCGCCGCGATCATCGCGTTCGCCCCTGGCCTCGTCGGATACGGCCTCTACGCGCTGCATTCGCGCACGCTGTTCGCGCGCGGCCAGAACCGGTACGCCGCCGTCGCGACCCTCGCCGGCTGGATCACGGTCGCGGTCGCTTCGGTCCTCCTGTCGATCGCGTTCGCGCCGGCCGACCGGATCACCGCACTCGGTGCGGCCAACAGCGCGGGCATGGTGGTCCTCGCGGCCGTACTCATCGTCATGATCGCCCGACGGGCCGGGCGTGACGCGCTGCGCGGGGTAACGCGGGCGCTGGTCACGGCCATTTTCGCGGCCGCAGCGGCGGCCACCGCGGGAATCGCGGTGCGACTGCCGTTGTCGTCGGGCCCCGGCGTCGCGGGCGACGTCGTGCAGGGCATATTGTCCGGTGTCGTCGCGGTAGCCGTCTTCGCCATGATCGCCGCGGTTGCCGATCGGCGCGACCTGAGGCCCATGGCCTCGCGCGTCGTTCGCGCCGTCCGTGGCGGCCGTGACGGCGGCGGATCGGGCGGCCCGGGCGC
>DATCXD010000068.1:0-6519 GCA_036566005.1 Micromonosporaceae bacterium
CCAGCCGGCCGGGCGGAGCTTGTCGCTCGCGAGGTCGAAGATCGCGCCGGAGCCGGCGGTCCAGCCGCCCGATTTTGGGTACGCGGCGAATAGCTCGTAATCCATGCAGTGCGTGGGGTCATAGAGGATGACGTGGCGGTCACCGGAACTGCTGGCGCCGCCCTCGATCGCCGGATTCTTCGGGATCGGGTACGGGCCCTTGTCGCTCTCCGGCGCGTACTGGAAGCTGACCTTGACCTTGGCCTGTGTTGCCGAAACGGTGGTGATCGGAATGCCGATCGCCGCGCCCTGATACAGGCCCGACCCGAAATCGGCGTGGACGCCGGCGGTCTTGCCGATGCTCGCCACGTAGGTCGCCGACTTCGCGAGCACCGGCAGGTGTGACACATCGGCCCGCCACACGTTGTCGGCCGGCAGGATCGAGCATCTGCGGGTGGCCGGCGGCGTCGGTGACGCAGATGGCGACAGGCTGGGCGATCTGGTCGGCGTCGGTGACAGCGAGCCGGTCGGCGTGGCGCCGACGAGGAGCGGCGCCTGCGTCGCGACGTGCGCTCCATCAACCGTATCTGGGCTGTTTGGCGTAGTGGAGCAGCCCGCCGCTAGCACGGTCACGGCGGCGGCGAAGGCGAAGAGCCTCGGTCGGGTGCGCACCGGGGCATTCTGCGCCGGTCGGCGTGGCGGCTCAACTGCGCGGCGGATTCCCGTCCTACGAAAATATGGGGTTAGATCCCGCGTATGACGCGGCGGCTATTTGTCATCTCGTACCGGTGGATCACCGCCGCGTTGGTTGTCGCCGCGATCGCGACGCAGATCGTGCACGCTCGCGGGCTGGAGCCGCCGGGCAGCATCGTCAACTTCTTCAGCTTCTTCACGATCGAGGCGAACGTCATCGCCGTCGCCGTGTTCGTGGTCGGCGCGATTCCCGGTCGCGAGCCGACGGCACGCTGGTATGACCTGGTGCGCGGCGCCGCCGCGACATATATGTCGGTGACCGGCGTCGTATACGCCGTATTGCTCTCCGACCTACCGGCCGCGGCGGACTCGACGATTCCCTGGGTCAACGAGGTGCTGCACTACCTGATGCCGCTTATCGTGTTCCTCGACTGGCTGTTCGTCCCGCCCAAGCAGGCGATCCGCTTCCGCGAGTCGCTCACCTGGGCGCCGTTCCCGCTCGTGTACGCCATCTACAGCCTGATCCGCGGCGCCGCGACGAGCTGGTATCCCTATCCGTTCCTGAACGTCGACCGGCACGGCCTGGGACGGGTGCTGGTCAACTGCGTCGGCATCGGCATCGGCACGATCGTTTTCGTCGCCGCGATCGGCTGGCTCGGCAACGCCATGCACAACGGTCGGACGGCCCAGCCGAATGCCACCGGTGGCACGGCGTCGAGCTAGCCGGCGATGGCCGGACGCCGCGCTGGTTCATTCACCGCGAACGGCACTCGAACGTATATTTCGGCCACAACCGGATACGCGAAGGCGTGCTGTCGGTCCGGGTGGATACCATGGAACCTCCAGGATCCACGAGCGACCGGGATACCGAGCAACCGAGATACCGCGAGACCGTTGACCCAGCAATATTTTGACCCAGCTAGACCGTTGACCCAGCAAGACCGTTGACCCAGCAAGAAAGGCGGCCAGGCCAGCCGGCCCACCCATGACCACAAGCCCTCCACCTAGCACCGCGACATCGATGCCGGTCTCCGGTCAGCGTGGTGCCCGTGTTCAAACCAAGATCATTGTCAACGATCCGCGGCTGATGGTCAACCTGCTCGGGCCGGGCGACGAGATGCTCAAGCTCATCGAATCGTCGCTGGACAGCGACATTCTGGTGCGTGGCAACGAGATCACCGTGTCCGGCTCAGCGGCCGACAACGCCCTCGCCGAGCGTGTCTTCGCCGAGTTGCTTGAGTTGATCGACAAGGGCGAGACGCTGAACCGGGACGCCGTACGCCGCATCGTCGGTATGCTCAAGCAGGGCACCGAGGAGCGTCCGGCCGACGTTTTGACGCTGAACATCCTGTCCCGGCGCGGGCGCACGATCCGGCCGAAGACACTCGGGCAGAAGCGCTATGTCGACGCGATCGATCAGCACACCGTCAACTTCGGCATCGGGCCGGCCGGCACCGGCAAGACCTATCTCGCCATGGCCAAGGCCGTGCAGGCCCTGCAGGCCAAGCAGGTGAATCGCATCATCCTGACCCGGCCCGCGGTTGAGGCGGGCGAGCGCCTCGGGTTCCTGCCCGGCACGCTCTACGACAAGATCGACCCCTACCTCCGGCCGCTTTATGACGCGCTGCACGACATGCTCGATCCCGAGTCGATCCCGCGGCTGATGCAGGCGGGCACGATCGAGGTCGCGCCGCTGGCGTACATGCGTGGGCGGACGCTGAACGACGCGTTCATCATCCTCGACGAGGCGCAGAACACGACGCCGGAGCAGATGAAGATGTTCCTGACGCGACTGGGCTTCGGTTCCAAGATCGTCGTGACCGGCGACGTGACACAGGTCGACCTGCCGTCCGGCACGCGTAGCGGGCTGCGGGTCGTGGAGGAGATCCTCGGCGGCGTGGAAGACGTGCACTTCTCGCGGCTGACGAGCGCCGACGTCGTACGCCACCGGCTGGTGAGCGACATCGTCGACGCGTACGCGCGCTGGGACGAGGAGCAGGCCGACGGTGTCCGCGCCCTGCCCGGGCGCGACGGCGGCGCGGGTGGCCACGGCCGGGCCGCCGGCAACCGTACGAATCGACGTCGTTGAGTCGCAAACGCGGCCGCGATACCCGTCGACGGGTCTCACCGTCCGCCTGACCGCTACAGTCGAGTGATCGATCGCTCGAGATCACACCGAACTCGAGATCACACCGAACCAGCCGAAAACCGCCAGGGAGCCCGGAGCGAAGTGTCCATCGAGATCGCCAACGAATCCGGCGTCGCCGTCGAATCCGACCAGGTGCTCGCCGTCGCCCGCTACGTCCTCGACGAGATGGGCGTGAACCCGTTGGCCGAGCTGTCGGTGCTGCTCGTGGACATCGAATACATGACCGAGCTGAACCACCGGTGGATGGGCGGCGACGGCCCGACCGACGTTCTGGCCTTCCCGATGGAGGAGTCGAGCGTCGATCACGGTCCGAGCGAATCGCCGGGCGAGCCGGCGCTGCTCGGCGACATCGTGCTGTGCCCGGAGATCGCGGCCAAGCAGGCCGCCGCGGCCGGCCACGGCGCCGATGACGAGATGCACCTGCTGACCGTTCACGGCGTGCTGCATCTTCTCGGCTACGACCACGCCGAGCCGGACGAGGAACGCGAGATGTTCACGCTGCAGGCTCGCCTGTTGGGCGGTTGGCAGACGAGCGTCGGCCGGGCCGTCGTCGGTGCGCCGGCCGTGCCGGATCGTGCGCTGCCACCCGACGCCCCGGGCGCGGGGCATCGCGCCTAAGGGTTTCGAGATGGCCAATCAAGGACTGCCCGACACCCAGCTCGTCATCGTCGCGGTGCTGCTGTTGCTCCTCGGCGGTCTGTTCGCGATGACCGACTCCTCGCTGCAGCGGGTGTCCGCGGCACGGGTCACCGAGATGGAGCGCGACGGCGTTCGCGGGGCGAAGGCGTTGCAGGCGATTCTCGGAGACCGCTTGGTCCGACACCTGAACCTGTTGCTGCTCTTGCGGGTGTTCTGCGAGCTCGGCGCTACAACGCTCGTAGCGCTGGTGGTGTTCGACAGCCTCGACACCCAATGGCTGTCGGCCCTGATCGTCGCCGGCTCTATGACGATCCTGACCTTCGTCGTCGTCGGGGTCGCGCCGAGGACGATCGGTCGCCAGCACGCGTACACGGTCGCCCGGTTCGCGGCGCCGGTCGTGCGCTGGCTCGGCCGCGTCCTGAACCCGCTCGCCTCGCTGCTGATCCTCATCGGCAATGCGTTCACGCCGGGCAAAGGCTTCCGGGACGGCCCGTTCGCCTCGCAGGTCGAGCTGCGCGAGCTGGTCGACCTGGCCGAGCAACGTGGCTTCGTCGAGCACGGCGAACGCGACATGATCCACTCTGTGTTCGCTCTCGGCGACACGATCGCCCGTGAGGTCATGGTGCCCCGGACCGACATGGTCTACCTCGCCGAGAACGCGACGCTCCGCCAGGCTCGCGCCCTCGCGCTGCGATCCGGCTTCTCCCGCGTGCCGTTGATCGGGGAGAACATCGACGACGTGCTCGGCATCGTCTACCTCAAGGACGTCGTCAAGTCGATCGAGGCCGGACGCTCGGAGAACGATCTCGCGCGGGACGTGATGCGCCCGGCGGTGTACGTGCCCGAATCTAAGCCGGTCGACGATCTGCTGTCCGAAATGCAGGCCGCGCGCACCCATATGGCGATCATCGTCGATGAGTATGGCGGCACGGCCGGCCTGGTGACGATCGAGGACATCCTCGAAGAGATCGTCGGCGAGATCACCGACGAGTACGACGTCGAGCGACCGCCGGTCGAGCATCTCGGGGACGGGTCGATCCGGGTCACCGCTCGGTTGCCGGTGGAAGACCTGGGCGAACTGTTCGACGTCGACCTTCCCGGCGACGAGGTGGAGACGGTCGGCGGTCTGCTGGCCCAGGCGCTCGGCCGCGTGCCGATCCCCGGTGCGAAGGCCAGCGTCGACGGCCTCCTGCTCACCGCCGAGGGCACCACCGGTCGGCGCAACCGCATCGACACCGTTCTCGTCCGGCGCGCCGAACCCGACGACGAAGAGCCGGCCCACCCGCGAGAGAGGCAATCCGCCGATGTCTGACGTCCCGACCGGCAACCCCGCCACGCTGTCGGCCGAGGACGCGAAATTGATCACCCTCGCGCGGGCCGCGCGGGCCCGGTCGGGTGCGGCCGAAGGGGCGGCGGTGCGGGATGGCGACGGCCGGACTTACGCCGGCTCATCGGTCGCGCTGCCCTCCCTGTCGCTGACCGCCCTGCAATTTGCCGTCGCGTCGGCCGTGAACGGCGGCACCGGCGCGATCGAGGCAGCCGCGGTCGTGACCGGATCCGAGTCGCTCGACGCCGCCGGCCGCTCCGCGGTGCATGACGTGAGCCCCGGCGCGCACATCCACCTCGCCTCGCTGTCCGGTGACATCGTCGCGACATACGCGGACTGACGTGATGTCCGATCCGTACCGGGCGGGGTTCGCGTGTTTTGTCGGCCGGCCCAACGCCGGCAAGTCGACGCTCACCAACGCGATCGTGGGCCAGAAGATCGCGATCACGTCAACCAAGCCGCAGACCACGCGTCACGTGATCCGGGCGGTGCTGCATCGGCCGAACGCCCAGCTCGTGCTCGTCGACACCCCGGGTCTACACCGGCCCCGCACGCTGCTCGGCGAGCGCCTGAACGACCTCGTACGCCAGACGTGGAGCGAGGTCGATGTCATCGGCCTGTGCATCCCGGCCAACGAGCCCGTCGGCCGCGGTGACCGCTTCATCAGCTCGGAGATGGCCGAACTGAAGCCGACGGTGGTCGCCGTCGTCACAAAGATCGACCTGGTCGACCGCAAGACGCTCACCGAGCAGCTCGTGGCCGTGAGTCAGCTGGCCGACTTCGCCGACATCGTGCCGTGCAGCGCGGTCTCAGGCGAGCAGCTCGACGTGCTCGTCGACGTGCTGAGCCAGCATCTGCCGTCGTCGCCGCAGCTCTACCCGGACGGGATGATCACCGACGAGCCGGAGCAGGTCCTCGTCGGTGAGCTGATCCGGGAGGCGGCACTTTCGGGCGTGCGTGACGAGTTGCCGCACTCGATCGCGGTCATCGTCGAGGAGATGCAGGTCGAGGGCCGGCTGACCCGGATCTTCGCCGACCTGTACGTCGAACGACCCTCGCAGAAGGCCATCGTGATCGGGCACCAGGGCTCGCGGTTGCGCGATGTCGGCAGCCGGGCCCGCGCCGGCATCGAGGAACTGCTGGGTACGAAGGTCTATCTGGATCTGCACGTACGCGTGGCCAAGGAGTGGCAGCGCGACCCGAAGCAGCTGCGGCGCCTGGGTTTCTGACCGCTCCGGGCCACTCGACTAGGTGGGGTAGCCCGTCGCCGCTCCGGGCGGGGGCGCGGTCGGCGTGTCCGAGCCCCGGCGCGGGAACAGCTTGGCCGCCAGCGCGACGAAGACGACGCCGAACCCGAGCTGTAGCAGGTGCCGGATCCAGTCGATGCCTCTGGTCTCGCCGACGCCGATCCCGTGCGCGACGAAGCCACCGATCAGCATGCCGAGGATGCCGGCGATGATCGTCATGGTCACCGAGATGTTCTGCTTGCCGGGCAGCACCAGTCGGGCCAGGCCACCGATGATGGCGCCGCCGATGATCGCCCACAGGATGTCGAAGAACCACGACATGTTGCGCCCCCGTATGTCACGTCCGTTCATGGCGCCCCAGCCGACGCGTAGCGGCAGCCGCGAGGCTCCATGGCCACGGCGCCAGGCCGAGGCTGTTTTCAGTATGGGTCGCCCCCCGCCAGTTGTACGGAACATGGGCGGTTTCGCCCCGCGCGAGCGCCCAA
>DATCXD010000153.1:0-12164 GCA_036566005.1 Micromonosporaceae bacterium
GCCGGCCATCGTCGCCGGTGCAGTGATCCGATACATCATCCGGCGTCTCATCGGCGCGGTGGTCATGCTGTTCGTGGTCAGCGTCGTGACGTTCACGATCTTCTTCATGGTGCCGCGGCTCGCGGGCGCCACGTCGGACGATCTCGCGTCGCGCTACGTCGGCAAGTCCGCCAATGCTGCAGAGGTCCACGCGATCGCCGTCAAGCTCGGCTTCACCCAGCCGATCTACGTGCAGTACGGCCGGTTCGTGCGCGGCATCTTCGTCGGCTCGGACTACAACACGGGTCCCACGACCGTACACTGCCCGGCACCGTGCTTCGGCTACTCGTTTATCAACCAGAACCCGGTCTGGCCAGATCTGGTCAACCGTATGCCGGTCACGCTCTCGCTCGCGGTGGGCGCGGCGATCATCTGGCTGCTGTGTGGCACGGCGACCGGCGTGCTGTCGGCGCTGCGCAAGGGCAGCATCTTTGACCGCAGCGCGATGGGTGTCGCGCTCGCCGGCGTGTCGCTACCGATCTTCTTCACCGGCCTTCTCTCCCTGGCGATCTTCTCCTACAAGTTGCACTGGACCGCGCAGGGATCCACCTTTACGCCGATCACGCAGAATCCGGCGCAATGGGCGTACGACCTGATCCTGCCGTGGATCACGCTTGCGTTCCTTTACGCGGCCGGGTACGCGCGATTAACCCGGGCCGGCATGCTCGAAACGATGGACGAGGATTACATCCGCACCGCACGCGCCAAGGGGCTGCGCGAACGTGATGTGGTCATCAAACACGGCCTCCGATCCGCGTTGACGCCGATCGTCACGATCTTCGGCCTCGACGTCGGTCTGTTGCTCGGCGGCGCGATCCTCACCGAGTACACATTCTCCCTGCCCGGCCTCGGCCTATACGCAAAGATCGCGCTGACCAACTCGGACCTGCCGCAACTGCTCGGCGTGACCCTCTTCGGCGCGTTCTTCGTCGTCCTTGCGAACCTGGTGGTTGACCTTGCCTACGCGGTCATCGACCCACGGGTGCGGCTCGGATGACGGGCGCGGCGACTCCACCTCGTACCGATGATTGGATCGATGTGGGCGGGAATCCGGAGAAGATGGCCTTCCTCGACGTACGGAATCTGTCAGTGCATTTCCCGACCGACGACGGCGTGGTGAAGGCCGTCGACGGTGTGTCGTTTGCGCTGGAGCGCGGGCGGACACTAGGGATCGTCGGCGAATCCGGTTCCGGAAAGTCGGTGACCAGCCTCGGCATCCTCGGCCTGCACGGAAGCCGCAGTGGTGCCCGGGTTGGCGGCCAGGTTTACCTGGACGGTCAGGAGTTGGTCTCCGCACCGCCGGATGAGGTGCGCCGGCTGCGCGGCAACAAGATGGCGATGATCTTCCAAGACCCGTTGAGTTCGATGCATCCGCTCTACAAGATCGGGCACCAGATCGTCGAGGCCTACCGAGTGCACAACCAAGTGAGCAAGAAGGCCGCGCGGGTCCGTGCCATCGACATGCTCGACCGTGTCGGGATTCCACAGCCGGACAAGCGCATCGACGACTACCCCCACCAGTTCTCCGGCGGCATGCGGCAGCGGGCCATGATCGCGATGGCGCTCGTGTGCAACCCGGATCTGCTGATCGCGGACGAGCCGACGACGGCGCTCGACGTGACCGTACAGGCGCAGATCCTCGACCTGATCCGTGATCTGCAGAACGAGTTCGGCTCCGCCGTCATCATGATCACCCACGACCTCGGGGTGGTCGCCGAACTTGCCGACGACATTCTCGTCATGTACGGCGGCAAAGCGGTCGAATACGGCTCGGCGCGAACGGTGTTCCGGGCACCGGAGCATCCGTACGCGTGGGGTCTGCTTGGCTCGATGCCTCGGCTCGACCGCGAGGTCCGCGACCGACTTCTCCCGATCAAGGGCACGCCGCCGAGCCTGATCAACCTGCCGTCCGGCTGCTCGTTCCACCCCCGGTGCGCGTTCGCGGGCAGGAACGGGATCCCGTGCACGACCGTCGAGCCGCAGCTCGTTGTCGGCGCCGGCGACCATCCGGTGGCGTGCCATATCCCGGTGGCGGATCGCCGGGAGATCTTCAGCGACGCCATCGCACCGAGCCTGTAGCACCAGCGTGAACGAAGGAGAGACCGTGTCGACCCGAACCGTCCCCGAACAGCCTTCGGGCCCGGGCATCGAGCCCGCCGACAAGCTGCTCGAGGTCACCGGTCTGGAGAAGCATTTCCCGATCACGCGAGGCATCATCCTGCAACGCAAGATCGGCGCGGTGCGCGCCGTCGACGGCATCGACCTTTTCGTGCGTACGGGGGAGACGCTCGGCCTGGTCGGCGAGTCGGGATGTGGTAAGTCGACCACCGGCCGGCTCGTCAACCGGATCCTCGAGCCGACCGGCGGGAAGATCCTCTTCGAGGGTCGCGACATCAGCCACCTGTCGGTGGGCAAGATGCGGCCGGTCCGCCGCGACATTCAGATCATCTTCCAAGACCCGTACTCGTCGTTGAACCCGCGGCACACGGTCGGCGCCATCGTCGGCTCGCCGTTCCGGATCCAGGACGTGAAGACACCGCGCGGGATCAAGCGCGCGGTGCAGGATCTGCTGGAGCTGGTTGGCCTGAACCCGGAGCACTACAACCGCTACCCGCACGAGTTTTCCGGCGGCCAACGGCAGCGCATCGGCATCGCGCGAGCACTTGCGCTGCGCCCGAAGATGATCGTGCTTGACGAGCCGGTATCCGCGCTCGACGTCTCGATCCAGGCCCAGGTCGTGAACCTGCTGGACGACCTGCAGCGGGAACTCGCGCTCACGTACCTGTTCATCGCGCACGACTTGTCGGTGGTCCGGCACATCAGCGATCGCGTCGCGGTCATGTACCTCGGCAAGATCATGGAGGTCGCGACGCGGGACGAGCTGTACGCCCACCCTCGGCACCCGTACACGCTGGCGTTGCTGTCGGCGGTCCCGGTGCCCGACCCGGATCGGC
This sequence comes from Micromonosporaceae bacterium, assembly GCA_036566005.1. Lineage (GTDB taxonomy): Bacteria > Actinomycetota > Actinomycetes > Mycobacteriales > Micromonosporaceae > DASQPR01. Next base: position 2,994 of record DATCXD010000153.1, read on the forward strand.
GTGACAAGGCGCAACGCGAGCGGGTGTTGCTGACCGGCGACGTGCCGAGTCCCGTCAACCCGCCGTCCGGGTGTCGCTTCCGGACGCGTTGCCCGAAGTTCGCCAACGAACTGACGGAGGCGGACCGCGAGAAGTGCGTCAATGTCGTGCCGCCGCTGGCGCTTTTCGACGCTGCGCACGAGGTCGCGTGCCACTATCCGGTCGCCGACGACGAGAACATCAAGGGCGCGCCGCCGGCCGCGGCCTGATTCCCGAGCCACGACGTCTTGATCCACTACCGTGTCGGGTCGATGACCACCGGAGCCCTTGACCTTCAAGATCCGTGACCTTGCAGCGTCATGGGCCTTATCGTGGACGCGACAGGCATGTGAGGTTGCAAGGTCACGGATCTTCGAGCGGGTGCCGCGCCGCGGCCGGCAGTGATTAGCGGCGGTTGACCGCGCTCGCGACCGCGCGCAGCGACGCGGTCACGATGTTCGGGTCAACGCCGATGCCCCAGCGCACCTCGCCGTCGACTTCCGCCTCGACGTACGCGGCCGCCTGCGCATCGCCGCCGGATGACAGCGCGTGTTCGGCATAGTCGAGCACGCGGACGCGCACGTCGACGCTCGCCAATGCGTTGCTGAGCGCGTCGATCGGACCGTTGCCGACGCCGGACAGCGTCGCGGGCTGGCCGTCCACCGTACCCGTGGCATTGATCTCGACCTTGCCCTCGACGGTGGCCGTCGCGTAGGTGTCGATCGCGACGCGCGGCGACGGCTGGTGGTCGACGAGGTACTCCCGGGCGAAGATGTCCCACATCGTGCGCGGGTCGACCTCGCCGCCTTCGCCGTCGGTGTAGCGCTGGACCACGCCGGAGAACTCGATCTGTAGCCGTCGCGGCAGATCCAGTGAGTGCTCGGTCTTCATGATGTAGGCGACGCCGCCCTTGCCTGACTGCGAGTTGACCCGGATCACGGCCTCGTAGCTGCGCCCGAGATCCTTCGGGTCGACCGGCAGGTAGGGTACGGCCCACGCGAACTCGTCGACCTCCGTCGTGGCCGCCGCGGCGTCCTTGTGCAGAGCGTCGAAGCCCTTGTTGATCGCATCCTGGTGTGAACCGGAGAATGCGGTGAAGACGAGGTCGCCGGCGTACGGGTGCCGCTCGTGCACGGGTAGTTGGTTGCAGTATTCGACGGTCCGCCGGATCTCGTCGATCGGCATGAAGTCGATCTGCGGATCGATGCCCTGGCTGAACAGGTTCAGGCCGAGCGTGACCAGGTCGACGTTGCCGGTGCGCTCACCGTTGCCGAACAGGCAGCCCTCGACGCGATCGGCACCGGCGAGTACGCCTAGTTCGGCCGCTGCGACCGCGGTGCCACGATCGTTGTGCGGGTGCAGGCTCAACACGACTGACTCCCGCCGGGGCAGGTTGCGGTGCATCCATTCGATCGAGTCGGCGTACACGTTCGGGGTGGCCATCTCGACCGTCGCCGGAAGGTTGATGATCAGCGGACGGTCCGGCGTCGGGTCGATCACGTCGATGACCTTCGAGCAGACCTCGAGCGCGTAATCCAGCTCGGTGCCGGTGTAGCTCTCCGGCGAGTATTCGTAGAAGATCTCGGTGTCCGGCGTGATCATCTCGGCGTACTTCATGCACAGGCGGGCACCCTGCGTCGCGATATCGGTGATGCCGTCGCGGTCGAGGCCGAACACGACCCGGCGCTGCAGTATGGACGTCGAGTTGTAGAAGTGGACAATCGCGCGCCGGGCGCCGCGAATCGACTCGAACGTGCGCTCGATCAGCGTCTCGCGACACTGCACCAGCACCTGGATCGTGACGTCCTCGGGAATCAGATCCTGCTCGATGAGCTGGCGGATGAAGTCGAAGTCGGTCTGGCTCGCGGCCGGGAAGCCGACCTCGATCTCCTTGTAGCCCATCCCGACGAGCAGGTTGAACATGCGGCGCTTGCGTTCCGGTGACATCGGATCGATCAGCGCCTGGTTGCCGTCCCGGAGATCGACGGCCCCCCAACGCGGTGCGCGCTGGATGCGCCGCGACGGCCACTGCCGGTCCGGAAGATCAACGGCAAACTCCGACAGGTACGGCGTATAGCGCTGGTACGGCATCCGGCTCGATCGTTGTCGGGCGATCGGATCGGCCGGGATAACGGCGACCTGGTCGCGTGTCACGACCGGGTCGCGTGTCACGACCCCGTCGGTGTCTACCGACCGATTCGCATTGTCACGTTCGGTGGCATTCGTGGCGGTGTGTTCGGCGGCGTTCATGGCCGTGTCTTCGGCAATGTTCGTGGCCGTGTGTTCGGCGGTGTTCGTGACGGCGTTCGTGGCGTGTTCGGCACTCACAGACATGGCTACCTGCTAACGATCTCGTGCGGTCATGTGGCGTAGGCGGCGGTCCCGGATGGACGACGACAATGTCGTGCGGGATCGACGGGAATTCCGGCCGGGCTCACCAACGGGGAGCCGCGACGACGAGGCAAGGCTCAGGCAGCCAGCACACACACCGCGACGAGGTGCCGCCCGGATGGGGCCTCGTCGCGGCGGCGAAGGAGGAGCGCCTGCCACATAACGACCCAACGCTACGTGATCCGGCCGGGACTTGGCCAGCACTCCCGCCGAATGGGACACAGGTCTCGCAACGTGACCGGGCTCGTACGCGCCGTCCCGGTTCTGGCGGCCGGCCAGCGGCGCGGAGCGCGGCGCGCGCTCGGAACATGGGCGCCTGCGGCGGAGAGGCGTCCGGAACTGTACGGAACATGGGCGCTCGCGGCGCCGTTCGGCGGCCAAGTCCCGTACAAACGCGGCGGAGCAAGCGGCCGGCGAGCGGCGCGGAGCGCAGAGCGCGCTCGGAACATGGGCGCCTGCGGCGGAGAGGCGTCCGGAACAGTACGGAACATGGGCGCTCGCGGCGCCGTTCGGCGGCCAAGTCCCGTACAAACGCGGGGGCACGAAGCGGCCGGCGAGCGGCCGGACGGCAGAGCGCGTGCGGAAGCACGGAGGCGTCCGGAACTGTACGGAACATGGGCGCTCGCGGCGCCGTTCGGCGGCCAAGTCCCGTACAAATGCGGGGGCGCAAGGGGAGCACGGGGGCGGCGCAAGGCGGCGCAAGGTGGCGCAAGTGCCGCAAAAGCGGGTGGCGACCGCATGGCGGCCGGCGGCGGCGCTGGGCGAGGCCTTTAAGGCGTCGGCACCGGGGCTTTGGTCGGTGCGGCTGGACCAGTCGAGATCGGCCCGGGCAGCGTCGTCGTTGGCGGCGCCGCGACGGCGGAGCCGGATATCGTGAGCGTTCCCGCTCGGATCTTGGCGGCGGTCAGGGTGCCGTCCGTGGTGAAACAGAAGATACCCGAGTCGATCACCGGCGCGAGGGATGCCGAACTGGACTCGACCGAATAGCACGCTCCGGCGGAGTGCGCCAATCGCGACGCCGGGAAGACCGAGATCGGGGCAGTGCGGTCCAGCATGACGGCGAGCCAATCGGTGAAGATGTGCTCGAAAACCGGATCGTATTTCTTGGGGACCGGCTTGCCGGCGGCGGCGACCTTGACACAGACGGGCGCCGGATAGCGCACCGGAGTCGGCGACGGAGACGGCGATGCAGAGGTAGAGGCCGAGATCGACGGCTCGGCCGAGGCGCCCACCGACGCCGAGGGGCCGGGCGGTGGCGCTGGTGGCGGCGTCGGGGTAGCCGCCGTCGTGGCCGGCCCACTCAACAGGCACTGGTACGTCCCGGTCTTGAGGCCGACGATCGCGACGTTGCCACCACCGCCGAGCGCGCCGCCCGTGACGTCCACCTGCCATGTGCCGTCGGTCGCCAACGAAGCCAGCACACTGCGCCCCGACGTGCCGGTGCCGCTGACCGTGTAGGCAGCGACGTACCGCCGGTCGTGTGCGGCAGCGGCGAGCCCGGCCAGCTGGCCAACGGCATCGACCGGTCCTGTCGGAACGTCGGAACTCGGCGTCGGATCGGTTAGGGATGGTGGGTGACCTGCCCCGCAACCCGCTAGGGTCACGGCAGCGGTGAGCACCGTCACCGCGATAGCGCATCGGAGCAGCGCACGGGCGGCGGGGCGGCGGGGCATCCAGCCATTGTTGACCATCGCCCGGCCGGATCGTGGGACCGACGCTCCGGCCAGGGGCGTCGCACCGGTAGGCTGAATGTCGGCTTTCGTACGGCAGGGCTGCCGGCGCTTCTCCAGCTGTCGAACATCAGGAGGCTCGGCCGTGGCGGTCGTGGTGCAAAAGTACGGTGGTTCCTCGGTCGCGGACGCCGAACGGATCAAGCGGGTCGCGGAACGGATCGTCGTGGCGCGTAAGGGCGGCCACGACGTCGTCGTGGTCGTCTCCGCGATGGGCGACACGACGGACGAACTGCGCGACCTTGCGCATCAGGTGAGTCCCCTGCCGCCCGGTCGGGAACTTGACATGTTGCTCACGGCGGGCGAGCGCATCTCGATGGCGTTGCTCGCCATGGCGATCCACAATCTCGGGTACGAAGCCCGCTCCTACACCGGATCGCAGGCTGGCGTGATCACAACGTCCGCACACGGCAACGCTCGCATCATCGACGTGACGCCCGGACGGTTGCGTACGGCGTTGAATGAAGGCGCGATCGTCATCGTGGCCGGCTTCCAGGGCGTCGCGCAGGACACCAAGGACATCACGACGCTCGGCCGTGGGGCATCCGACACGACAGCGGTCGCGGTCGCCGCCGCACTGAATGCCGAGATCTGTGAGATCTACACCGATGTCGACGGTGTGTTCACCGCCGATCCGCGCATCGTGCCCAACGCCCGACGCATCGAGCAGATCACCTACGAGGAGATGCTCGAACTGGCCGCCTGTGGAGCCAAGGTGCTCATGCTGCGCTGCGTCGAGTACGCCCGCCGATTCAACCTGCCCATTCACGTTCGCTCGTCGTACTCGCAGAAGCCGGGCACGATTGTGACCGGTTCGATGGAGGATCTTCCCGTGGAGCAAGCACTCATCACAGGCGTCGCGCACGACCGCGGCGAGGCCAAGATCACCGTGGTTGGTGTGCCGGACGAGCCCGGCGAGGCGGCGCTGCTCTTCGAGACAGTCGCGGCCGCCGAAACGAACCTTGACATGATCGTGCAGAACGTTTCCACCGAAGGCTCCGGCCGAGCTGACATCTCCTTCACCTTGCCGATCAGCGATGGCCCAGCGGCGATGGCGGCCCTGAACAAGATGCAGGACAAGCTCGGCTTCAAGACGCTGCTGTTCGACGACCACATCGGCAAACTGTCTCTGATCGGCGCCGGCATGCGGTCCCACCCCGGCGTAGCGGCCAAGCTCTTCGGCGCGCTCGCCGAGGCGGGGGTCAACATCGAAATGATTTCGACCTCGGAGATCCGCGTCTCGGTCGTCTGCCGGGACAGCGACCTGGACTCTGCGGTTCGGGCGGTTCATGCTGCTTTTGGACTCGGCAGCGAGGAGGAGGCGGTGGTCTACGGCGGGACCGGCCGCTGACCGAATGCCGTACGACCCATGGGCAGGTAGCCCCGCGGTCGAGCACGGTCAACGAAGATGCCGCGCGGCAAACGCGTGGCGGCGATAGCCGTGATGTAGCGGCGGCGAAGGAAGGTCGAAGGATGTCTGAACTGCCAACGCTCGCGGTCGTGGGAGCCACGGGTGCGGTCGGCACGGTGATGTGCGAGCTGCTCAGCTCGCGCAAGAACGTGTGGGGCGAGATTCGCCTGATCGCATCGGCAAAGTCGGCCGGCAAGAAGATCGTGGTGCGTGGCGATGAGTTGACCGTTCAGGCACTGACGCCGGAGGCATTCGATGGCGTGGATGTGGCGATGTTCGATGTGCCCGACGAACTCTCGGCCGAGTGGGCGCCGATCGCCGCCGCCCACGGGGCCGTCGCGGTCGACAACTCCGGCGCATTCCGGATGGACCCGGACGTGCCGCTCGTGGTGCCGGAGATCAACCCGGAGCAGGTTCGCAACCGGCCGAAGGGGATCATCGCGAACGGGAACTGCACGACGCTGACCATGATCGTGGCGATCGCGCCGCTGCATCGCGAATATGGTCTGCGCGAGCTGGTTCTCGCGTCCTACCAGGCCGTCTCGGGCGCAGGAAAGGTCGGCGTCGATGTCCTGCTCAGTCAGCTCGACAAGGTCGCCGGCCAACCCAACCTCGGCTCGCGCTCGGGCAACGTACGGCAAGCGGTCGGCGACGATCTCGGACCGTTCCCGGCGCCGCTCGCGCTCAACGTCGTGCCGTGGGCCGGTTCGCTGCGCGACGGCGGTTGGTCGTCCGAGGAGATGAAGATGCGCAACGAGTCGCGCAAGATTCTCGGGCTGCCGGACCTGAAGGTGTCCGCGACGTGCGTACGCGTGCCGGTGGTGACCGGTCACTCGGTCGCCGTGCACGCCGTGTTCGGCTCCGAGGTCGATGCGGAAGGGGCTCGCGAGGCACTGCGGCACGCGCCGGGAGTGATCCTCGTCGACGATCCCGCGACCGGCGAGTTCCCGATGCCGATCGACGCGGTCGGCACCGACCCGAGTTGGGTCGGCCGGATCCGGCGGTCGATCGACGACCCCCGTGCCCTCGATCTCTTCGTCACCGGCGACAACCTCCGCAAGGGTGCTGCTCTGAACACGGCGCAGATTGCGGAATTGCTGTCGATGGAACTCGTCAAAAGCTGAGCCCTCGAAGATCGGAGCCACCAGGATCTGAGCCCCGAATATCTCAGCAGCTAAATATCTGGACAGTCGAATATCCGAGCAACCGGGTATCCAAGCCTCCGCCGTGGCCGGAACGGCCAGAAAATGTCGGCTCAGAACAGCTTGTCGTCGACCGACCCGATCGTCGCGCCGGCGGCGCGCAGCTGGTCCTCGATGTCCTTCGAGATGTCGACGGCCGGCTGGTCATCGTCGTACGTCGCATGAGCGCCGCTCACCACGGTCACCGGGTGGTGGCGGGACAATGCGACCAATGACGTTGCGCGCACGCAATAGTCACTCTGCATGCCGATGACGACGATCGGTGCGCCGTCGGGCACGACGTTGGCGAGGTCGGTGCCGGCGAACGAATCCGGTGTCGTCTTATCCACGACCGGCTCGCCGGCACGCACCGGGTGGATCAGCTGCCATCCATCGGTGCCCGGCTCGTCCGGATCGCCGTCGGTGCCGTTGTTGCGCACGTGGATCACTGTCGCCCCGGCGTCGCGGGCTGATTCCAGGACGCCGGCGATGGCGGCGTCCTGCCGTCGCGTTGGGCACCGGCGTCGGCGGCTCGAGCATGTTCCGTTGTACGTCGATTATCAGCAGCACAGGAGTCGTCATCCGTCGACCGTAGGCGCACGCACCGACAAAAGTGTCGTGATCGGCGGCGCCGGCGTATCCGCGGTGCCGGCGTATACGCCCTGGGCCGGACCCACTGACGACACTGGACCACTGGCGATACTGGACCACTGACGACAAATGCATGTGCGCGTCCGCGTATTCGGCATTCCGTACCCATATGTGGTCCGCACTTTCGACGAAACGACGGACGGCGCCGGCGCTATCGACGGGGCGTGACGGCCGTCGAACGGCGGGTTTGATTGCCGACGCGGATGGCCACCCTTTCACCTCTGTTCGATATCCGCGCCGTGCTTGACATGTGAATATGTGGACCGATCTGATGTGCGGGCAGCATTTCGATTTTCCCCCGCGCAGGCCTTGCCGCGGCCACCGTCGGTCACCGGAAACAACCGGACGGTGGCGCCGCCGCATTCCCCCGCTCACTGCTGGAGAAGGAGTTCCATGCGGCCACGTCTCACCCTCAAGGCCATCGCGGTCATCGGCGCTGGCACGCTCGCGGTGGCGGTCTCCACCACCGCTGGCTTTGCGGCGCCGAATCGCGTGACCGTCGCCGGAACGAAGCCGGGCTGGGTGGCCTCGGCCACGCGGACCGGCTCACCGTCGGCGTCGAAGAGGTTGTCCGTCAACGTCATCCTGCCCCTGCGCAACACCACGGCGATCCAGAACTTCGTGACGGCGGTTTCGGACCCGACGAGCCCGTCGTATGGCAAATACCTCACACCCGCGCAGTTCAACGCGCGATTCGGCCCGACCGCCGCGCAGGTCAAGCAGGTTCGCCGCTACCTCGTCGGCCAGGGCCTCTCGGTGACGAGCGTGGCGCAGGGCAACCGGTGGGTGACCGCAAGCGGGACGGTCGCGAAGGTGAGCAAGGCGTTCGGCACGACGCTGCGGACCTATCGCTATCACGGCCAGACGTCGCTTGCACCGACGGCGAACCTGACGGTTCCGTCGTCGATCGCCCCGCTCATCGCCGGCGTCACCGGAATCGACTCCATCTCCAACAAGCACCGCACCAGTGCCGTGAAGCCGGTGGCGAACGCGGCCAAGGCGACACGAACCAACGCCGAGACCGCCACCTCCAAGGCCGCGCCGCATGCGAATAGCGCGCCCCGGGCCAAACCGGCCGCGACGCCACCGGCGAGCCAGCCGTGCTCGACCTACTGGGGTCAGTTCAGCCAGACGGTTCCGAGCACGTACGGCAAGACGAAGTTGCCGACCACCCCGTGCGGATACGGCCCGCAGGACATCCGCAAGGCGTACGGCATTGACGGTGCGATCCACGCCGGCGACACCGGGCGCGGTGTGGTCGTCGCGATCACCGACGCGTACGCCCAGCCGACCATGCTCGCCGACCTGAACCACTGGTCGACCGACCACGGCCTGCCGAAGATGAAGTCCGGCCAGTACACCCAGGCCGGCACCGCCGATCCGTCGACGTTCGCCAATCAAAACCCGTGCGGCGGCGAGGTGGGGTGGAACGAGGAGGAGGCGCTCGACGTCGAGGCCGTACACGGTATGGCTCCCGACGCCATCATCCACTATGTCGGCGGCAAGGACTGTGACACCGGTCTTGACACCGCGCTCAACTACATCGTCCAGACTCACTCGGCCGAAATCGTCAGCAACTCATGGGGCGCCACGGGCGAGGACAACCTGGGCTCGTCGGAGACGCTCGAGCACTCGATCTTCATGCAGGGCGCGGCCGAGGGCATCGGCTTCTACTTCTCGGCCGGCGACGACGGCGACGACACGATCGACGGCCTCGCCCACCCGGAAGCGGACTACCCGAGCACCGACCCGAACGTCACGGCGGTCGGCGGCACGACCCTCGCCGTCA